>NZ_SZZZ01000009.1:0-198237 GCF_009830025.1 Pantoea sp. Taur | reverse complement strand
AAACCTTCTGAGGTTCATGATGGCGCAGATGGCGTACAGCCTGAAAGGCGTGGAACCTTATCAGATGAGTTTTAAGCAGTCCGCACTGTATCTGAGAAGTCATCTGAGCCTGCTACCGGGCATCTCAGGGGGAAAAATACCGCGGATAATGGAAGAGATAATGGCGATGGCGCCAGGGCTGGTGCTGCCGGAAAGAAGAGTGCGGCATTACCCAAGGGCGGTAAAAAAGAAGCCGCAACGTTATCCGCTGCGGCCTCCATTAAGATCTTAACTGACAAGCATTACGTCATGATGACGGCATTTTTTTGGCTTCAATAACGGCAGATCGCCATAAATGGCGAGCTGACCCTTTTGCTGGGCAGGCAATCATTATCCCCACCCTTTACAGGCTGCGCATTGATGCGCACCGAAACCGAATGACGCTTAACGCTGCAATTCGTCCAGCGCAGGCGCATCCAGATGCGACACATCGCCTGCCGTCTCGACCACCCAACCTGCAGCCAGCCACGCGCTATGTTGATGATCCACGCGTGAAATCGAGCAGTTGCGCAGGCGCAAACGGCGCTCAGCGTGCGCCGGCAATCCCAATAGCGTACTCACTAACACGCCTAACGCCATACCGTGACTGACAATCAACGGACGGCTGCCCGCTGGCAGTTCGAGCAACGCGTTCAGTGCTTCGTGCATGCGTGTCGCCATCTCCAGCATCGATTCACCGCCAGGGATGCGGCCGTCTTGGGTGCCATCCACCAGCGTTTTACGCCAGCTCTCCTCTTCCGGCGTTAAGCCATCAAGGGGGCGCTGTTCGAGACAGCCCATATTCAGCTCACGCAAACGTGCATCAACCGTGACCGTACAACCGCAGGCATCCGCGATGATCTCGGCGGTGCGGCGCGTGCGGCCTAAATCGCTGGCAATCACATGGGTGATGCCCTGCGATTTCATCCGTTCGCCCACTTGTTGGGCCTGTTGCTCACCTTTTTCCGTCAGCGGACTGTCGGATTGACCTTGAATGCGTCGGGCCGCATTCCATACCGTTTCGCCGTGACGAACAAGATAGACCTGTAGCATGCTTAATTTCCGTTATACTGCGACAAATTTGCCTTGAGGGTTCAAACAATTATGTACCACGTTGTCGCAGCCACCATCAACCCGGCAAAAATCCGCGCGATTGCTCAGGCGTTCAACGACGTCTTTGGTGAAGGATCCTGCCATATTGAAGGGGTCGAGGTCGAGAGCGGCGTTGCCGCACAGCCGTTAAGCGATGTCGAAACGCGAACTGGCGCACGTACCCGCGTGGCAAATGCGCGTTTGCAGCGTCCTGAATCTGACTACTGGGTCGCGATTGAGGCCGGTATCGAAGGCGATTGTGCCTTTGCATGGATGGTGATTGAAAACGCCCAGCAGCGCGGCGAATCGCGCTCTGCCAGCTTCACCTTGCCGCCGATTGTCATGGCGGGCTTAGCCGCCGGACACGAACTCGGTCACGAAATGGCGCGCTTAACTGGCGTTGATAATATTAAGCAGAAAGGCGGCGCTATCGGTGCGTTTACCAACGGTCTGTTGAGCCGCTCCAGCGTTTACCACCAGGCGCTGATACTGGCGCTCTGCCCGTTCACCCATCCGCTGTATCAGCAGTAATTAATGGCGGCCTAAGCGCGCTTCCAGCCAGCGTTTCAGCTCGGGAGGCGCTTCTTTCAGACTGTTAGATCCACGCGTGATGGTGGCGATACCGACGCCCAGCTCATTCTTCAGCTCGCGCTGGCTCATGTCGCCGTTCATCAGCTCTTCAATAATGCGCAGGCGCGTGCCAAACGCTTCACGTTCATCGGGCGTCATCATCAGTTGCAGCAACGGCAACGACACACCGTCCGCGAAAGCGTTCTGCATCAAATCGATAAAACGCAGCCAGTTATCTTCAACAGGCTGAGCCGCATCCGGCTGGGAAGAAAGAGGTTGGCTCATGAAGGGCTTCCGTACTCATTAGCGAGTACGGAAGCATAGCACAGCTAGTAACGGCGATTCCACTCGCCATCGGCGAGAATCTTATCCGGCTTGCCCATGAAGTAACGGTAGTAGGCGTCATACGCCAGCACGTTTTTCACGTAGCCGCGTGTTTCTGAGAACGGAATGGTTTCGATAAACGCCACTGCATCCAGTTTGCCACCGCTGTTATTCAACCAGCTGCGTACCCTGCCCGGCCCGGCATTATAGGCCGCCGAGGAGAAGATGCGGTTCTGATCGAACTGCTGATAGACGTATTCCAGATACTGCGTACCAATCTGAATATTGGTCTGTGGGTCGAGCAACTGGCTGCTGTTCACATAGCCGGGGATGTTGTACATCTTCACGGTATGGCTGGCCGTGGCTGGCATCACCTGCATCAAACCACTGGCACCGACCGGCGAACGCGCTTTCGGATTCCACGCACTCTCCTGGCGGGAGATCGCCATGGCATAGCTCTGCGGAATACCTTTATCGCTGGTGTATTGCTGATACAGATTGCGCCATGCCAGCGGGAAGCGCTCTTTCAGGCTATCCCACATTTTCGCGGTGATAGTGGCCTGCACACTGAGATCCCACCAGTCCTGCTCGTTGGCGTAACGCGCCAGCATCTGTTGCTGCGAATGGGTCTTGCTGGAGATCAGATTGGCCCACTCACTGCGCGCCAGGTTATCCAGCCCCCAATACATCAGCTCACGCACGCGCGCCAGTTCAGGCCCCTGCACCACCGAGCTGTCTGCCGCCGGAGCCTGATCGATCTGCAACGGATATTCCACGCCGAGACGTTGCGCCGCCACCATTGGGTAGAAACCACGAGCCTGCATCAGCTTACGCAGAATCTCATCGGCTTCTTCTTTGCGCCCCTGAGAAATCAGCAGATCGGCTTGCCAGTATTGCCACTCATCTTTCTCTTTGGCTTCAACCGGTAAACGCGCGATCCAGGTGTTCAGTCCACGACGATCGTTCTGACTGAGCGCCAGACGCACGCGACGCTCCACCAGCGCGGTGGATTCACTGTTCATCACCACTGCATCACGCCAGCGCGCCTGCTCGGAGGTCAGATCCGCGCCCATCATACGCCACACAACAGTTTCCTTCAGATCCTGCTCTTCCGCCTGGCTCATTTTCTGCGCCTGCACCAGCTGCGGGATCATCATGCGCGCATTATCCATGTCTTCACGCGCCACGCGGGCAAAGGCATAGCTGGTGGCCATGCGGGTGAAATCGGTCGGACCGAGGCTGCTGGCAAACGTGGTCACGGTCTGCGGATTTTGCTGCAACGCAATCAGCGCGCTGGAAGTGGTTTGATAATCCGCCGGAAGCATTTTGGCCAGATAATTCACCAGACTGTCGTTGCCGGCTTTCATCGCCAGGCGAATACGTTCGAGAATGGTGATCGGCGACATCTGTCCGGAGGCTTGCCACACCGAGAACAGCTGATCGCAGTCATTCGGTAACGCGGAACCGCGCAGCCAGATCGATTTCGCGCCATCAAACGCCACCTGCTGCTGGCCGGTAGCCCACTTGGCGTAATACCAGTTACAGCGCGCCTGCACCGGTTTGGGCTCATCCGGGCTAAAGCTCAGCACACCCTGCCAGTCCTGACGATGTGCCAGCACGTTGACGAAGCGTGTCGAGAGTGAACGCGCCGGTGGCAGCGTTGGATATTGCTGAATGAAATTCTTCACCGCCAGCGGCGTCTCTTGATCGAGATCCTGCGCCAGCAAACGGTATTGCAGATACGGATAGAGCGGATAATCCTGCAGCGTTGGCATCAGCTGCGAGACCTGGTCCATTTGATTGTTATCCCAGGCTTGTTTGATTTGCGCATAGCGCTGTCTTTGTTGATCCAGCGAGTCGGCCCACACGCTGCTGGCCGTGCTGACCAGACAGATCCCTATCATCCAGTTACGCCACTTCTCCACTCTGCTCTCCTCTCTGCTGCGATCCAGCTCATGCCAGACTTAACTCATGCTAACCAGGCCAACGGTCTCTTGCCATGTTCTTCACAAAATTTACGCAGGCGCACCGTGATTGCACACCGTCTGCGCTGTGACTGTGCAAATTACCATCACAAAATCTTATGTCATATCAATTAGCTACAGCTATTCATTTACTTACAAAAATGGCACGCGCTTTGCTCTGTTGAATTCCATCTTGTATACCAGTTGGAATTCACTCATGGCAGCAACCTTCGGATACACGCTTCAGGATTGGCAACACCGCTATCAGCAGGACCCACAGTGCATCAGCACCTTGTTGGCAGCACACCTCGACGCCATCGACCAGCAGGATAACGCCTGGCTGTATGTCGCTTCGCCCGCACAACTGCAGGCGCAAATTGAACCCTTGCTGGCCAGTTACTTGCGCAATCCCGCTGCACTGCCGCTGTTTGGCGTGCCGTTTGCGGTGAAAGACAATATCGATGTGGCAGGCTGGCCGACCAGTGCCGCCTGTCCGGCCTTAACCTATACGGCTGAAACTGATGCCTTTGTGGTCGCACAGCTTAAAGCGGCCGGTGCGGTGGTGATCGGCAAAACCAACCTCGACCAATACGCCACTGGGTTAGTCGGCACGCGTTCTCCGTTCGGTGCGGTAAGCAACACCTTTAACCCCGAGTATGTTAGCGGTGGTTCCAGCTCCGGTTCTGCTTCGGTGCTGGCGCGCGGCTTGGTGGGCTTCTCGCTGGGCACCGATACCGCCGGTTCCGGTCGCGTCCCGGCAGGTTTTAACAACATCGTCGGCCTGAAACCCACCAAAGGCTGGTTCTCGGCCAGCGGCGTAGTGCCTGCTTGCCGTTTGAATGACACCATCTCCGTCTTCGCTCTGACGGTGGAAGATGCCTTCACCGTTGCCACCGCCGCAGGCGGTTACGATGCGGGAGATGCTTACTCGCGCAGCAACCCGTGCACTGCACCTGCCAGCTTTAAGGCTCAGCCTGATTTCGCCATTCCCGCCTCGCCAGAATTCTTTGGTGATAAGCAGGCGGAAGCCGCGTGGTTGAGTGCGCTGGAACAACTGCAAGGGGGCGGTGCTACGCTGCATCCTATCGACTTCAGCGTGTTCCACCAACTGGCGGAACAACTCTATTACGGCCCGTGGGTCGCCGAGCGCACGGTCGCTGTCGGCGAAATGATCAACCGCCCGGAAGAGATGGATCCGGTGGTGTACGGCATTGTCAGCAGCGGCCTGAAATACAGCGCCGTTGAAGCTTATCAGGCGGAATACCTGCGTGCCGAACTGACGCGTCAAATCCAGCAAACCCTGGCGCAGTTCGATGCGCTCGTGGTGCCGACTTCGCCGACCATTCACACGCTGGAAGAGATGAAACAGGAGCCGGTGCGCTACAACTCGCAGTTCGGCACTTACACCAACTTCACCAATCTTGCTGACCTCAGTGCGCTGGCACTGCCTGGCCCGTTCCGCGCCGATGGCCTGCCTGCGGGCATCACACTGATTGCGTCTGCGTGGCAGGATCGCGCGCTGGCAGGCTTCGGCATTCAGTGGCAGCAGCAGATGGCGCTGACGTTAGGCGCCACCGGCAAAGCTCAGCCCGCTCAATACACCGCCTTCCCGGTTTCTGCCGATCACGTACGCGTGGCAGTGGTTGGTGCGCACCTCACCGGCATGCCGCTGAATTTCCAGCTCACCACCCGCGATGCGGTGTTGGTGGAAGAGACGCAAACCGCCAGCAACTACCGTCTGTTTGCCCTGCTCGATGGCCCGATCAAGAAGCCCGGTCTGCTACGTGGCGACATCGGTGCGGCGATCACGGTGGAACTGTGGGATATCCCACTCGCGCGCTTTGGCGAATTCGTGGCGGAAATCCCGGCACCGCTCGGCATTGGATCTCTGACGCTGGCTGATGGTCGCGTGGTGAAAGGCTTTATCTGTGAACCGGCGGTGCTGTCGCAGGCGCTGGAAATTACCGAATTTGGCGGCTGGCGCAACTGGCTGGCCTCTCAGGGGAGTAAATAACCATGTTCAGCACCGTCCTGATCGCTAACCGTGGCGAAATCGCCTGCCGTGCGATTCGCACCCTCAAGCGCCTCGGCGTGAAAAGCGTCGCCGTTTACTCCGATGCCGACCGTAACGCGCGCCATGTCAAAGAAGCCGATGTGGCGATTGCCCTCGGCGGTGACAAAGCCAGCGACAGCTATTTGCGCATCGATAAAATTCTGGCTGCTGCTAAAGAGACCGGCGCAGAAGCCATCTGGCCGGGCTATGGTTTCCTCTCCGAAAGCCTGCCGTTTGCCGCCGCCTGTGAAGAGGCGGGGATTGCATTTGTTGGTCCGACGGCGCAGCAGATTGGCGAGTTTGGCCTGAAGCACCGCGCGCGTGAACTGGCGGCTAGCGCAGGTGTGCCGATGACGCCTGGCACACCGCTGCTCAACTCGCTGGAAGAGGCGCTCAGCGCGGCAGAAAACATCGGTTATCCGGTGATGCTAAAAAGCACGGCGGGCGGCGGCGGTATTGGCTTAACCCGCTGTGACGACGCCGATGCGCTGCGCAATGCGTGGGAAAGTGTGCGTCGTCTCGGCGAACAATTCTTCAGTGATGCGGGCGTGTTCCTGGAGCGCTTTATCGACCGCGCGCGCCACGTTGAAGTGCAGATTTTTGGTGACGGCAGCGGCAAAGTGATTGCCCTCGGTGAGCGTGACTGCTCATTACAGCGTCGTAACCAGAAAGTGGTGGAAGAGACCCCGGCACCGAACCTGCCGCAGGCGACGCGTGAGGCGCTGCTCTCATCGGCCGTGCGTCTGGGCGAGTTAGTGAGCTATCGCAGCGCCGGTACCGTGGAATACATCTACGACGCCGCACAGGATGCGTTCTATTTCCTCGAAGTGAACACCCGCTTGCAGGTGGAGCATCCGGTGACGGAGTGTGTGACCGGGCTCGATCTGGTGGAGTGCATGCTGCAAGTCGCCGCCGGTGATGCCATCGACTGGGCGCGACTGCAGCAGGCCCCCAAAGGCGCATCGATTGAAGTGCGTATCTATGCTGAAGATCCACTGAAAAACTTCCAGCCAAGTCCCGGCACCCTGACCGGCGTCAGTTTCCCGGATGGCGTGCGCGTCGATGGCTGGATCGATACCGGCACCGAAGTCTCAGCATTTTACGATCCGATGATTGCCAAACTGATTGTTCACGCCGACACGCGTGAAGCGGCGCTGGCAAAAATGCAGCAGGCGCTGGATGCCACGCAGCTGCACGGCATCGCCACCAACCTCGATTATCTGCGCCAGATTGTGGCCACCGAAGCGTTCAGCAGCGGCAAAGTCTGGACGCGTTTCCTCGACAGTTTTACGCCGTCTGCCAGCGTGATTGAAGTGCTGCAACCCGGCACCTTCAGCAGCATTCAGGATTTCCCTGGCCGCCTCGGCTATTGGGATATTGGCGTGCCACCTTCAGGCCCGATGGATGACTTCGCTTTCCGCCTCGCAAACCGCATTGTCGGCAACCACGACAGCGCCGCCGGGCTGGAGTTTACTTTGCAAGGCCCGACACTGCGTTTCCACAGCGACGCAGTCATTGCCCTGACCGGCGCAGATTGCCCGGCAGAACTGGATGGCGCAAGCCTCGATTACTGGCAACCAATCAGTGTAAAAGCAGGCCAGACGCTGACGTTAGGCCGTGCGCAAAGCGGTTGCCGCACCTATTTAGCGGTGCGCAACGGCTTCGATGTGCCGGAATATCTGGGCAGCCGTTCTACCTTCTCACTCGGCCAGTTTGGCGGTCATGCCGGACGAACCCTGCGCATCGCCGATATGCTGCCGATCTCCCAGCCGCTGCTGGCCGCCTGTACCACGCCCGCGCCAGTCAGTGAGCCGCAAGCACTGGACCACGCGCTGGTGCCGCATTACGGCACCGAGTGGCGCATCGGCGTGCTGTACGGCCCACACGGCGCACCGGATTTCTTCACTCAGGCGGCTATCGACGAGTTCTTCGCCAGCGACTGGCAGGTGCACTACAACTCCAACCGCCTCGGTGTGCGTTTAGTCGGACCGAAACCGACCTGGACGCGCGCCAACGGCGGCGAAGCCGGGCTGCACCCGTCCAACGTGCACGACTGCGAATACGCAATTGGCGCGGTGAACTTTACCGGTGACTTCCCGGTGATCCTGACCCATGACGGCCCGAGCCTCGGCGGCTTCGTCTGTCCGGTGACGATTGCCAAAGCGGAGCTGTGGAAAGTCGGTCAGGTAAAACCGGGCGACCGCATTCGCTTCCACCCGATCAGCGCTGATGAAGCGGTGGCGCTGGAGAAAGCCCAGGCGCACAGCGTGGAAACTCTGCGCAGCACTCATGCGCCAGCCTTTGAGGTTCCCTCACTGGCGGCCAGTAACATCGGCTCTGCGACCTTGCTGGCCGCACTGCCCGCCACAGACACCACGCCTGCTGCCGTGTATCGCCAGGCCGGGGATAAATATGTGCTGATTGAGTACGGCGACAACGTGCTGGATCTGGCGCTGCGTCTGCGTGTGCACCTGCTGATGAATGCGCTGCATGAACGTGCAGTGCCCGGCGTCGAAGAGCTATCACCCGGCGTTCGCTCACTGCAGGTGCGCTATGACAGCCTGATCCTCAGCCAGAAACAGCTGATGAATCTGCTGCTGGAACTGGAAGCCGGACTCGGTGATGTCAGCCAGCTGAAAGTGCCTTCGCGCATCGTCTGGATGCCAATGGCATTTGAAGACAGCGCCACGCTCGGTGCGGTTGAGCGTTATCAGGAAACCGTGCGCGCTACTGCGCCATGGCTGCCGAACAACGTTGATTTTATTCAGCGCATCAACGGGCTGGAGAGTCGTGAAGCGGTACGCGACACCATTTTCGATGCCAGCTATTTGATCCTCGGCCTGGGCGATGTCTATCTGGGCGCGCCGTGTGCAGTACCGATCGATCCGCGCCATCGCCTGCTCAGTTCCAAATACAGCCCGGCACGTACCTTTACCGCCGAAGGCACGGTCGGTATTGGCGGCATGTACATGTGCATCTACGGCATGGATTCACCCGGTGGCTATCAGCTGGTGGGCCGCACGCTGCCAATCTGGAACAAATTCCTCAAAAACGACCAGTTCGCGGCGGATGAGCCATGGCTGCTGCACTTCTTCGATCAGGTGCGCTTCTATCCGGTGACCGAAGATGAACTCACGCAACTGCGCGATGACTTCCGCGAAGGCCGCGCCACGGTACGCATCGAAGAGACGCTGTTTGATTTCGCTGCCCACCAGCAATTCCTCGCTGAACACGCCGACTCGATTGCCGACTTCCGTCAGCGCCAGTCAGCTGCCTTCGAACAGGAAGTGACGCTGTGGGCACAGGAAGAGCAGAACGCGCCGCTGACCAGTGAAGAGACGCTGATGGCCCCGGAAGCCGACGAAGATGCGCTAGCGGTCTGTGCCGATATGAACGGCAACATCTGGAAAGTGCTGGTGCAGCCAGGTGACGCGGTGGAAGCCGGTCAGACGCTGATCATCGTCGAAGCCATGAAAATGGAACTGGCGATTGTCGCGCCGCAGGCCGGCACGGTGAAACGCATTGCCTGTCAGGCAGGACGTCCGGTGAGTCCGGGCGACACTCTGCTGTGGCTGGAATAAGGAACTCGTATGCATCAAAGCCCACGCAGCAAAGGCCGCCCGGAAGCGCTGGCGGAGAAGGTTTATCAGGCATTGAAACAGGACATTTTTGAGTTTCGTTTAATGCCCGGTGACCGCTTTAGCGAAAACGAAATCGCCGATCGGCTCGACGTGAGCCGCACGCCGGTACGTCAGGCGCTGTTTTGGCTGGAGCGCGAGGGCTATGTCGAAGTGTGGTTCCGCAGCGGCTGGCAGGTGAAGCCGTTCGACTTCGAATACTTCGAAGAGCTGTACGACTTCCGCACCGTGCTGGAGCGCGAGGCAGTGCGCCGCCTGTGCGCGCTGCCGCCGCTGGCCTGTGCGGAAATCCTGAACGAACTGAAAGGTTTCTGGATCGATGCGCCACGCCTGGAGGATGGCAAAGCGGTGTCGGCGCACGACGAAGCCTTTCATATGGCGCTGGTAGCCGCCGCGGGCAATCAGGAGATGGCACGCATCCACGCCGAACTGACCGAAAAGATCCGCATCATCCGTCGTCTCGACTTTACCCGTGACGACCGGGTAGATGCGACATACCGCGAACACGCTCAGATTTTACGGGCGATTTTCCAGCAACAAACCGAGGAGGCACAACGCATTTTAACCGACCACATTGCCGTCAGTAAGGCAGAGGTCAGAAAGATCACATTGCATATGTTACAGCAGGCCCGGCTTCAACCCATTGAATAAAAACACTAACACATTTAGAGGGTTAACGATGAAAAGACGTTCGTTGCTAAAAGCTTTTGCGCTCTCCGCCACCGTGGCCAGTTTGGGCTTTACCTTTGGTGCCCAGGCCGCTGATACCATCAAAGTCGGCATCATGTCGTCGCTTTCCGGCACCATGGCGATCTCCGAGACGCCGCTGAAAGACGTGGCCCTGATGACCATTGATGAAATCAACGCCAAAGGCGGCGTGCTGGGCAAAAAGCTGGAACCGGTGGTGGTCGATCCGGCGTCTAACTGGCCGCTGTTCGCGGAGAAAGCGCGCCAGCTGTTGACGCAAGACAAAGTCGCGGCGGTGTTCGGATGCTGGACCTCGGTCTCACGTAAGTCAGTGCTGCCGGTGTTTGAAGAGCTAAACGGCCTGCTGTTCTATCCGGTGCAGTACGAAGGCGAAGAGATGTCGCCAAACGTGTTCTACACCGGTGCGGCACCCAACCAGCAGGCGATTCCGGCGGTGGAATACCTGATGAGCGAAGACGGCGGCAGCGCCAAACGCTTCTTCCTGCTGGGTACCGATTACGTCTACCCGCGTACCACTAACAAGATTCTGCGCGCCTTCCTGCACACCAAAGGCATTCAGGATAAAGACATCGAAGAGGTCTATACGCCGTTTGGCTACAGCGACTATCAGACCATCGTTTCTAACATCAAGAAGTTCTCTGCCGGTGGCGAAACGGCCGTGATCTCCACCATCAACGGTGACTCCAACGTGCCGTTCTACAAAGAGCTGGCTAACCAGGGCATTAAAGCCACGGATATTCCGGTGATCGCCTTCTCTGTCGGGGAGGAAGAGTTGCGCGGCATTGATACCAAACCGCTGGTCGGTCAGTTAGCCGCGTGGAACTACTTCGAATCGGTTGATAACCCAACTAACGCGAAATTCGTGGCGGATTACCGTGCTTATGCCAAAGCGCACAACCTGCCGAACGCAGGCACCGTGGTCACCAATGACCCGATGGAAGCGACTTATGTCGGCATCCATATGTGGGCGCAGGCGGTAGAAAAAGCGGGTACCACCGATGTGGACAAAGTGCGTGCGGCGATGGCCGGACAGACCTTTAAAGCGCCGGACGGCTTCACGCTGACCATGGATAAAACCAACCACCATCTGCACAAGCCCGTGATGATCGGCGAAGTGGAAGAGAACGGTCAGTTCAACGTGGTGTGGCAGACCGATAAGCCAATCCGCGCTCAGCCCTGGAGCCCGTACATCGCCGGTAATGATAAGAAGCCGGATTATCCGGTGAAATCGACGAAGTAATACGCAAAATGCGCGCTGATGCCCGATCTGGCTCTGTAATGGAGCCAGGGCAAAGGCATCAGCCGCCTGCGGATCTTCTCTGGCAAAGTATGGGAGAGGATGCCGAATGTGATTAACAGCGTTCTTTGCTGGATCGGTCCCCTCTCTCGCTTACGGGAGAGGGTTAGGGTGAGGTCATCAACCGCCCCCAAGCCCAACGACATACAGGATCATCATCATGACAATCCGCCGTTATCTTTGCTGTCTGCTGCTGCTCCTGCCGTGGCTCGCCCAGGCGGGCGATGGCGCTGATTTCGCCGCTGCCAGCCGCACTGATCAGGCCAACCTGCTGCAACAGTGGGCGGCCGCACCGCAGGCCAGCCGCTTGCCGCTGCTACAGGCACTGCGCAACGAAAGCATGGTCATCGACCAGAACAAACAGCCGTTCAGCAAGCAGGATGACAAACTCATCCCGCTGGACAGCGCACAACAGCCGACGGGTGACACCAAAAAGCTGTTTATGAACAACCGGCTGCGCGTGTTAATCGCCAGCGCCCTCGCCGCCCACCAGCTGGTGAGCGAGGATCCCGCGATTCGCCTGCGTGCCGCCCAACAGTTGCAAAACGACGGTGCCGCCGATCAGTTGCCGCTGATCGAACAGCGTCTCGCCGTGGAAAAAGACACTCAGGTTCACGCCGTGCTCGTCATGGCCGCCGCCAATCTGCAACTTGCCAGCCCGGATGCCCGCGTGCGCCTCAAAGCCGTCACGCTGCTCGGTGAGTCCAGCGACCCAAATATGCAGGCCAGCCTCAATCGCTTAACGCAGGCCAGCAACGAACCCGATGCGCAGGTGCGCGCCGCGGCCACGGAGAGCCTGCAACAAATCAAACATCGCCTGATGTGGGGCGATCTCTTCGGTCAGGCGTTTACCGGCCTGTCACTCGGCTCGATCCTGCTGCTAGCCGCGCTGGGTCTGGCGATCACTTACGGCCTGCTTGGCGTGATCAACATGGCGCACGGTGAGATGCTGATGCTCGGTGCGTACGCCACCTGGTTTGTACAAAACCTGTTCCAACAGTTCGCACCGCAGTGGCTGGCGTGGTATCCGCTGCTGGCGCTGCCTGTGGCATTCCTGATCACCGCGAGCATTGGCATGCTGCTGGAGCGCACCATCATTCGTCATTTATACGGCCGCCCGCTGGAAACCCTGCTCGCCACCTGGGGCATCAGTCTGATGCTGATCCAACTGGTGCGTATGCTGTTTGGCGCACAGAACCTGGAAGTGGCTAACCCAGGCTGGCTGTCTGGCGGCTGGCAAGTGTTGCCTAACCTGGTGCTGCCGTACAACCGTATTGCGGTGATCCTGTTTGTGTTTGCGGTACTCGGCCTGACCTGGCTGCTGCTCAATAAAACGCGTCTGGGCCTGAGCGTGCGCGCCGTGACGCAAAATCGCGCGATGGCCGATTGCTGCGGCGTGCCAACCGGACGCATCGATATGCTGGCGTTTGGTCTGGGCTCTGGCATTGCTGGACTGGGTGGCGTGGCGCTGTCGCAGCTCGGCAACGTCGGCCCGGAACTGGGACAGGGTTACATCATCGACTCTTTCCTGGTGGTGGTGCTTGGCGGCGTGGGGCAGCTGGCGGGCACCGTGGTAGCGGCCTTCGGCCTGGGCATCCTTAACAAAGTGCTGGAACCGCAGATTGGTGCGGTGCTGGGTAAAATCCTCATCCTCGTGCTGATCGTACTGTTCATTCAGAAACGTCCACAGGGCCTGTTTGCCTTCAAAGGGAGGGTAATAGACTGATGAGCCAACCCCTGACGTTAACGCTGACGCGCAAAGCGCCGCGCCTCAGTATCAGCCTCGGCATCGTGATCTCCTTGCTGCTGCTGGTGCTGCCGTTCTGCGCCCTATTACCCGCCACGCATCCGCTGGCGATCTCCACTTACACGCTGACCTTGATCGGCAAAATCCTCTGCTACGCCATCGTCGCGGTAGCGCTGGATCTGGTATGGGGCTATGCCGGATTGCTGTCTCTTGGACACGGTCTGTTCTTCGCATTAGGCGGCTATGCGATGGGCATGTACCTGATGCGCCAGGCATCGGGCGAGGGCTTACCGGCGTTTATGTCGTTCCTGTCGTGGAACGAGCTGCCGTGGTTCTGGGCCGGCACGCAACATTTTGCCTGGGCGCTGTGTCTGATCATGCTGGTGCCGGGTTTGCTGGCGCTGGTGTTCGGCTACTTCGCCTTCCGCTCAAAAATCAAAGGCGTTTACTTCTCGATCATGACGCAGGCGCTGACCTATGCCGGCATGCTGCTGTTCTTCCGTAATGAAACTGGCTTTGGCGGTAACAACGGTTTTACCGGCTTCACCACCCTGCTCGGCTTTAACGTCACCGCCACCGGCACGCGCATTGGATTGTTCGTCGCCACCGTGCTGCTGTTGTTAATCAGCCTTGGCATTGGCTTCGCACTGGCGCGCAGTAAGTTTGGGCGGGTGTTGACGGCGGTACGCGATGCCGAAAACCGCCTGATGTTCGTCGGTTACGACCCTAAAGGCTTCAAGCTGTTTGTCTGGACGCTGTCGGCGGTGTTGTGTGGTCTTGCGGGCGCGCTGTATGTGCCGCAGGTCGGCATTATCAATCCCAGTGAAATGTCGCCGACCAACTCGATTGAGGCGGCTATCTGGGTGGCACTCGGCGGGCGCGGCACCTTAATTGGCCCGCTGTTAGGGGCCGCGATTGTGAACGGGGCCAAGAGCTGGTTTACCGTGGCCTTCCCGGAATATTGGCTGTTCTTCCTCGGCCTGATGTTTATCCTCGTCACGCTGTTCCTGCCGCGTGGTGTGATTGGCCTGCTGCGCCGGAGGCGTGATGACTGAGCAACTGTTTACCCAACCCCATCCCGCCGATCGCCATCGCGATCAGAGCGATCCGGTGCTGCAACTGGAGAAGATCAACGTCTCATTTGATGGCTTCCGCGCGCTCACCGATCTGTCGCTGAAGATCGGCGTCGGTGAACTGCGCTGTGTGATCGGCCCCAACGGCGCGGGCAAAACCACGCTGATGGACGTGATCACCGGCAAAACGCGTCCCGATAACGGGCAGGTGATCTATGACCAGGATACCGATCTCACCCGCATGTCGTCGGTGGAGATCGCCCGGGCCGGCATTGGCCGCAAGTTCCAGAAACCCACGGTTTTTGAAGCGCTCACCGTATTCGAAAATCTGGAAATCGCGCTGAAAAACGATAAGTCGGTGTGGGCTAGTTTGCGTGCACGGCTTAACGGCGAACAGCAGGATCGCATCGATGAGGTGCTAAAACTGCTGCGGCTGAGCGGTGAGCGCCAGCGCAAAGCGGGCTTGTTGTCGCACGGTCAGAAGCAGTTTCTTGAAATCGGCATGTTGTTAGTGCAGGACCCGCATCTGCTACTGCTCGACGAACCCGCGGCAGGTATGACCGACGCGGAAACCGAGTACACCGCCGAGCTGTTCCGCAGTCTGGCAGGCAAGCATTCGCTGATGGTGGTGGAACACGACATGGGTTTTGTCGAGACGATTGCCGATCACGTCACGGTACTGCATCAGGGCCAGGTGCTGGCAGAGGGATCGTTACGCGAAGTGCAGGCGAATGATCGGGTCATCGACGTTTATCTGGGGCGCTAAGATGCTGCAAGTATCCGAACTGAATCAATATTATGGCGGCAGCCATATTCTGCGCGGTCTTTCGTTTGAGACGAAACCGGGCGAAATTACCTGCCTGCTGGGCCGCAACGGCGTGGGTAAAACCACGCTGCTGAAATGCCTGATGGGGCTGATCCCGGCGAAATCCGGTGAGATTCGCTGGCAGGATAAGGTGATCAACAGCCGTGAGCCGCATCAGCGTGTGCAAGCGGGTATTGCTTATGTGCCGCAGGGCCGCGAAATTTTCCCGCGCCTGACGGTGGAGGAGAATCTGCTGATGGGGCTGGCACGCTTCTCGGGATCGCAGTCCAAATCCGTGCCCGAGGAGATTTACCAGCTGTTCCCGGTGCTGCGCGAAATGAAGGCCCGACGCGGCGGCGATCTGTCCGGTGGGCAACAGCAGCAACTGGCGATCGGTCGTGCGCTGGCTTGCAAGCCACAGCTGTTGATCCTTGATGAGCCGACCGAAGGGATCCAGCCGTCGGTGATCAAGGAGATTGGTGCAGTGATCCGTCAGTTGGCCCAGCGTGGTGATATGGCGATCCTGCTGGTGGAGCAGTTTTACGATTTCGCCGCCGAGCTGGCCGATCAGTATCTGGTGATGTCGCGCGGTGAGATCGTGCAACGCGGCGCGGGATCCAATATGGAAGCAGAAGGCGTGCGCGGATTAGTGGCGATTTAACTTTTAACTGCAGAGTGCACGAAAAGGGCGCCATTGATGGCGCCCTACGACTCAATACCTATTGGTGTAACGGCGTAGTTTGTTGCGAGACCTTACTAAACCGGCTTCGACTCCAACTGGAATACGCTGATATTCTCCACCAGCGAGCCGACCTGCTGATTCAGCGCGCGTGCCGATTGGGCGGACTGCTGCGACAGCGTGGCGTTCTGCTGGGTGGCGGCATCCATATGCGTCACCGCCAGGTTCACCTGCTCAATACCCACGCTCTGCTCCGCGCTAGCGGATGAGATGTTCTCCATCAGCTCGCACAGCTGCTTCACGCTCTCGACAATCTCATGCATCGACGATCCCGCGCCTTTCACCAGCGTGTTGCCCTGCGCAATCAAACTCACTGAACGATCGGTCAGACCACGAATATCACGCGCTGCGGAAGCGGAGCGCTGTGCCAGCGCACGCACTTCCGACGCTACCACCGCAAAGCCACGCCCATCATTCCCAGCGCGTGCCGCTTCGACTGCGGCATTGAGTGCCAGAATATTGGTCTGGAACGCGATGCCATCAATCACCGTCACGATCTCGTTGATCTCACGCGAGAACTGGTGGATCTCGCCCATTGCTACCACCACTTTTTCCACCACCTCGCCGCCCTCGCCGGCGCGCTGGCGGGTATCACGCGCGATATCGCTGGCATGGCGTGCGTTCTCGGCATTGTTTTTCACCACGGAAGTCAGCTGCTCCATTGAAGCTGCGGTCTCTTCCAACGCACTGGCCTGCGCTTCGTTGCGCGCCGACAACTCGCGGCTGCCGTGTGCGACCTGATCGGTGGTATCGGCTATTGCCTCAGTCCCCGAACGCACGCCGGTCACAATACGCGTCAGGTTATGGTTCATATCACGCAGCGCCGCCATCAGCTGTGCGGTTTCATCACGTCCTGAGACCGCAATCCGGGCTCGCAGATCACCTGCCGCCACGGTCTTCGCGACGTTAATTGCCTGCTTCAGCGGACGCGTGATGCTCTGCACCAGCCAGGCCGTAATGCACACACCAACCAGCAAGATACAGCCCATCGCGATCAGCAGCAGCATGCGGGTTTTCTGGTAATGGGCGAGGTTGTTGGCTTCTATCTCCTGATGCATCTGCTGCGCGCGTTTCAGCGTGGCAGCCACCAGATCGTCGATTTGCTGTGTCGGTGCGCGGTCGATACCGGTGACCAGATGGTCAACGCGTGCCGCACTGTTAATATCGCTGATACTGTAGTTTTCCAGCGCCGCCAGATATTTGCTCTCCAGCCCGGCATGCACCGCGCGCGCCTGCTCCACGGGAGCGTCAGGTAACCCCAGCGACGTCTGAATCTGGCTCAGCTTACTCAGCAGCGCCTGCGTTTGCTGGCTCTCTTTCAAAAACGCCTTTTTGTACTTATCGAAGGTCTCCTGCCCTTGGGTGCCGCGCAACAGGGTATTTTTCCACTCCTGTACCTGTATCTTGAACTGCACCTGCGCACTGCGCGCGGTGTCGATGCTGTCGGCAATCAGGACTTCACGTGCCATCACGTCCTGATTGTTTTCCAGCGCCTGCATATTGACTTGCAGTCCGTGCAGTCCCATCAACAATGTGGCGAGCAACAGCAGCGTGGCGAGAAAACCCAGCCGCTGGCCAATTTTAAACTGATTGAGCTTCATAAATCTGAACCCTGGTAAAGAGAGAGGAGAACCAATGTGACGAATGTCGCAGGGGTTATCGTCATACAGGGCAGTTGGCTTTATAGGATTGGCAAGGATATTGCGTGACAGTTTCGTGAATAGCGAAGCGGTAAAAATTGAGGCGGCACAAGGGCCGCCAGTGATTACAGAATGCCGGTCTCGACGCTGAAATGTCGCTTCTCGCCGGGAACCAGCTCAATCAGCGTGCCAGCGCACTGCGCAGCGTTAAATCCCTCCGGCCGACAGGTGGAAGGCAGCACGTAAGCCGCCACCTGCTGATCGTGATTGTGCAGCAGCCAGCGTGTGGCGTGTGGGAACTGTCGGCTATCGAAGCGCGTCATCAAGGCATAACCTTCCGGGGCATGCAGTTCGAACTGCACCTCGTTGCCGTATTGCGGCAGATTATCGGCAAAAAACACGATTTCCGGATCGCACATCTCCGGCTGATCCAACTGCTGCAATGCCTGTGGATCGCGCGCCAGCTGATCGGTATAGGTGGTCCACTGCGGCGTCGGTTTCACATGCGCCGGGATCGAGGTGCGCAGCTTGAAAGCATCCTGAGGGATCGACTGCTTAAAGCGACCATTGGCCAGCCAGGCACTGTTCAGATGGCACATGTACTGCAGCGGCATCGGCGCGCCCGCCAGATTGGTGACGTTCATCTCAATCTGCAAGCGCGGCGCGTTAGCGTGCAACCGCACCGCTGGAGAAGCCAGATAGTGATGACCAAAACCTTTCACATATTCGGTTTCCCCTTCCAGAGAAACGCGATCTTGCTCCAGCACCATCCACGCGCTGTCCATACGCGCGCAGGCCATCTCACCGTGCAGCGGATGGTCATCATCCGGAGCCGGACAGCCGTTCGCCAGCAATCCAGAGTGGAAGGCAAAACAGCCGTAAGTATCGATTATCGAACTGCCTGGCAGCGGCTGCTTAAAGCTGTGCCCCATGGTGAGGGAATGGCCATCGAAGGTCGCATCCCACACCATTTGACCGTAAAACGGCAGCACAATTACCTTGCCGCGCTGGTTGCTGATACGCACAGCTTCGACACCCGCCGGATAGCGAAACAACTCGACGTGGAAATAGTCATTGTGCAACAGCGTGCTGGGCGTTTCATGAAACTGCTCACGACGCAGCGGTAAACGGGTTTTCATGGCATCTCCTCAACCAGACGACCTGCCTGCATCGCCTGATTTTTATGGCGCAGTTCGCCCCAGAAATAGAAACCCACCCACGCAAAGCACAGCAGCGACACACCAAACGCCAGTTGCATCGATCCGAGATGATCAGAGGCGAATCCCTGTATAGCCGGGATAAACGCCGCACCCACAATCGACATCACAATAAACGCGCCTGCCACTTCGGTGTACTTGTTATCCACTGTGGCTAACGTGCCTGCATAGATAGTGGCCCAGCAGGGCCCAAACAGCACGCTGACAAACACTGCCGCGTAAACAGCGGTAAAGTTTGGCACAAACATCACCCACGCGAGGGTGATCACGCCGAGTACCGAGTAGGCAATCAGCACTTTTTCCGCACGGAAGCGCGTCATCAGGAAGTTGGCGACAAACTTGCCGATAAAGAAACAGATAAAGCTGTAAATCATAAAGTTAGAGGCGTGACGTTCGTTCGTTGCCCCCAGCGTCAATGCCAGACGGATGGTGAAGGACCACACCGCCACCTGCATCCCGACATAGAGGAATTGCGCTACGATGCCACGTTTGAAGTGACGATTACCCGCCAGATAGCGGAAGGTTTCACCCAGCGAGGGCAATGACTTCTCACTGGATTCCGGCTTGCAACGTGGATAGCGGGTGAACAGAAACAGCAACATCACCACCACTAACACCATCACCAGATATTTGTAGGGTTCCAGCGTGTGCTCCAGCATGCTAAGACGGAAAGCGTGGGCCTGCTCAGCGTTCATGCCCGCCATCTGCGCATGCAGGCTTTCCCCATCCTGAAACACCAGATATTTACCCAACACGATGCCCATCAGCGCACCAATCGGATAGAACGTCTGGCTGATGTTAAGACGGAGCGTGGCGTGATCGCGGTGACCAATCATCGAGCTATAGGTGTTGGCAGCGGTTTCGAGGAAGCTGAGGCCAATGGCGATGGCGAAGATCGCCGCGAGGAACATGGTGTAAGTCGCCATATGTGACGCCGGATAGAACAGCACGCAACCGACGATATACAGCACCAATCCCATCAATATCGCCAGCTTGTAAGTGGCTTTGCGGATCACCAACGAGGCGGGAATCGCGATCAGGAAGTAGCCACCGTAAAAGGCACTCTGCACCAGCGCACTGGCAAAATCGCTCAACGCAAATACGCTTTTGAATTGCGTAATCAGGATATCGTTTAAGCTCGCGGCACAACCCCACAATGGGAACAGGCACGAGAGCAAAATAAACTGAAACAGTGGCGTCTTATTCAGATAGCCGTCAGATTGCTGAACAATGTTCTGTTGCATGACTCGACCTCAGTTTAGGTTGAGAAAACGCTGGAAGGTTTCCGCGTCCGGGTAGGAACGTTGCGTGCCGCGTCCAGTGACGCTGCAGGCGGCATAGGCCGAGGCTTGCGCCATCGCCGTGGGAATATCGCCGGTCTTCACCAGCGTGTGCGCAAAGCAGCCGATAAAGGCATCACCGGCACCGCTGGTGTCCACCGCCTTCACTGACGTTGGCGCGACCTGATGCAGCGTGTCGCCCGCCATCCACAGTGAACCGCGCGCCCCCAAGGTGATAATCAGGTTTTTGAGGCCGCGCTTGAGCAGCGTCTGGCCTGCACGGATCACTTCATCATCGGTGCCGACCGGCATGCCGGTGAGGATCTCCAGTTCGGTTTCGTTAGGCATAAAAAAGTCGCACTTGCAGGCGTAATCGATATCGAGATTCGCCACTGCCGGCGCCGGGTTGAGGATCACTTTGATGTCGTGCTGACGGGCAAAATCAATCGTGTAATAGACGGTTTCCAGCGGGATTTCGAGTTGCAGGATAATCAGTTGGCACGCTTTCAGCCCCTCGGCCGCCGCATCAATATCGGCCGGTTTGAGCTGCTGGTTGGCGCCTTTGATGATCAGAATGCGGTTCTGCGATTGATCATCAACAAAGATCGGCGCCACGCCGCTGGAAGTGCCCGGCGCGGTGGTGACAAATTGGGTATCGACGCCCTGCTGTTTCAGGTTCGCCACCGTGTTGGGCGCAAACAGATCGTCACCCACTTTGCTCACCATCATCACGCTGCCGCCCATTTTCGCCGCGGCCACCGCCTGGTTTGCGCCTTTGCCACCACAGCCGATGGCGAAATCAGGCGCTTCCAGCGTTTCGCCCGCTTTCGGCATCTGATTGGTGTAGGTAATGAGGTCCACCATATTTGACCCAATAACCGCGATATCCATTGTTTACTCCCCGGTGAATTTTTAGCATTTAAATGTTATTTAAATCACACTAGCAGGTATACAAAGTGATCGATGTGACAAAATTCACATCCTGAGCAGCGTATGAAAACGATTTATCTGACAAAAAGGCCAGCACCAATGTTATTATTTTAACAAAACAACATCAGCGCTGTTGACGCTTTCAGCGCGGTGTGGGAAGTTTGCGGGGCGATTTCATTACAGGTAAGATTGAAAAACTGCCGGCTAGATAAGTCGCAAATCATTAAAATATGAGAGATTTACCTTGGTTTGTCGGTGGCGCTTCTCTCGCGCCGACGGGTAAAACTTTTCCCCTCAGGATAGCCATAACACAGAGATGCTCATGGAAACCCGGCGCGAAGAACGTATTCACAAGCTGGCGCAAGCACTGAAGCGCACCGATAAGCTGCACCTGAAAGATGCGGCGCAACTGTTGGGCGTCTCAGAGATGACTATTCGTCGCGATCTGACTGAGCCAGCTTCGACGGTGGTCCTGCTCGGGGGCTACATTGTCAGCGATCCGAAAAGCCATGTCGGGCACTATTTCGTCTCCGACCAGCACGGGCAAAACGCCGCACGCAAACAGCGCCTGGCGCAGGCCGCAGCCAGTTTGATCAGCGAAAATGACACGGTGTTTTTCGACTGTGGCACCACTCTGCCTTATATCGTGGATGCAATTCCGGACACGCTGGCGTTCACCGCGATTTGCTGCGCCATGAATACCTTCCTCGCGCTGAAAGAGAAACCCGCCTGTAATGTGATATTGAGTGGCGGCGAGTTTCATGCCGATAACGCGCTGTTTACGCCGATTGGCGCGCACTCGATCCTCGACGATCTCTGCCCGACGCTGGCCTTTATCTCAGCCGCGGGGATCGATCCGGAACAGGGCGCAACCTGCTACAACATCAATGAGCTAGCGATGAAACATCACGCCATGCTGCGTTCGCGCACGCGCGTGTTAGTGGCGGACAGCAGCAAATTTGGCAAAGTGCTGCCCGCGCGCATTGGCGAGCTACGCCGTTTTGATTTACTGGTGAGTGACAGCGCGCCAGAACCGGCGCTGAAGAGCTGGCTGGCGCAACAGAACATCCCGCTGCGCCTGCCTTAAATTTATGCCTTGCGATCGATCACCGCGTCGCCGTCGCGCAGACGGCGCAAGTTATCGCAGATCCCTTTGATAATTCCCTTCATTGAGACATCGGTGACGCCGCCAATGTGTGGCGTCGCGATCACGTTATAGCGGAACACCGGATCTTGTGGATCGGGTGGTTCCTGCCAGAACACATCCAGCCCGGCTCCAGCCAATTTTTTTGTCTCCAGCGCTGCCAAAAAGGCCTGTTTCTCGATCAGTCCACCGCGTCCCAGGTTGATCAGGAAGCTGTCTGGTTTCATCTGCGCCAGCGCATCGGCATTAATGATGTTATGCGTCGCCACATTGTCAGGCAGACTGAGCACGACAAAATCGGCTTGCTGCAACAGTTCCGGCAGCTGCGCCATATTGCCGACCCAGTCGAGTTGATGTTGACGCGCAAAAGCTTCATCCGCTTCACGTTTTACCCCGATCATGCGCATACCAAACGGAGCAAGTCGCTTCGCCAAAGCTTTGCCGATGCCGCCCAGCCCCACCAGTCCCACGGTTTTGCCCATCAGGCCTAAGCCAATGGGTTGACCCAGTCTCTGCTGCGCCAGGCAATCGGCGATCTCATGCTGGCGACGTGCCAGGCCAATCATCATCCAGATCCCCAATTCCGCCACCGAATCGGCATTACCGGAATGGTCGGAGGGAACATTCGCCACCATAATGCCGGCCTTTTTGGCCGCTTCAAGATCGACACCTTCCAGCCCGACCCCCGCCTGCTGCACCAGCTTCAGGCGATCGGCCGTGGCGATCAGTCGGGCATCCACCCGGCACATACCAGGAATTAGCGCATCAAAACCGGCCAGACTCTCCGCCGCATGGCCCGCCGAGGCAATAAACTCCATATCCGGTAACGTCTGACGAATGGCCGGAATTAATCCGCCCCAGGCATGTTCATCTGCAGCAATCAGCACTTTCATCGAACCCCCTCCGTTTTCCAGGCAAAAAAGCAGCATAGCGACTGTTGAGTGAGAATCAATCAGTTATCCCCTGTTCAACCCCACTCCAGAAGATTCAACGCCATGCGGCTGTGATTGCCAGGTGAAAACGGCTAAACTTCAGCATCTGAGGTTCCACCATTCACAGACCAGAGGCTCATTACAACGTGGCTCAATTCGTCTATAGCATGCATCGCGTCGGCAAAGTGGTTCCGCCGAAGCGTCACATTCTGAAGAACATCTCTCTTAGCTTCTTCCCTGGCGCCAAAATCGGTGTACTCGGCCTGAACGGCGCGGGTAAATCCACCCTGCTGCGCATCATGGCCGGTATTGATACCGATATCGAAGGGGAAGCACGCCCACAACCGGGCATTAAAGTCGGCTATCTGCCGCAGGAACCCAAACTCAATCCAGAGCACACCGTGCGTGAATCTGTGGAAGAGGCGGTTTCTGAAGTGGTTGGTGCGCTGAAGCGTCTCGACGAAGTGTACGCACTGTATGCCGATCCTGATGCCGATTTCGATAAACTGGCTGCCGAACAAGGTCGTCTGGAAGAAGTGATTCAGGCGCACGATGGCCATAACCTCGACACCCAGCTGAACCGTGCTGCTGATGCGATGCGTCTGCCAGACTGGGATGCCAAAATTGGCAACCTGTCCGGTGGTGAGCGCCGCCGCGTCGCGCTGTGCCGCCTGCTGCTGGAAAAGCCAGACATGCTGCTGCTCGACGAACCGACCAACCACCTGGATGCAGAATCCGTGGCCTGGCTGGAACGTTTCCTGCACGACTTTGAAGGCACCGTGGTGGCGATCACGCACGACCGTTACTTCCTCGATAACGTTGCAGGCTGGATTCTGGAGCTGGACCGCGGTGAAGGTATTCCGTGGGAAGGTAACTACTCTTCCTGGCTGGAGCAGAAAGATCAGCGCCTGGCGCAGGAAGCTTCTTCTGAAGCGGCGCGTCGTAAGTCGATTGAAAAAGAGCTGGAGTGGGTACGTCAGGGCGCGAAAGGCCGTCAGTCTAAGGGCAAAGCCCGTCTGGCGCGTTTCGAAGAGCTGAACAACACCGAATACCAGAAACGTAACGAAACCAACGAATTGTTCATTCCACCAGGTGCGCGCCTCGGCGACAAAGTACTGGAAGTGACCAACCTGAGCAAATCGTATGGCGATCGCGTACTGATCGACGATCTGACCTTCTCGGTGCCGAAAGGCGCGATTGTCGGCATCATCGGCCCGAACGGTGCCGGTAAATCGACCCTGTTCCGCATGATGTCCGGTCAGGAACAGCCCGATTCTGGCACCATCGAGCTGGGCGAAACCGTCAAGCTGGCGTCTGTGGACCAGTTCCGTGACGCGATGGACAATTCGAAAACCGTGTTTGAAGAAGTGTCAGGTGGTCAGGACATTATGCGCGTTGGCAACGTTGAGATGCCAAGCCGTGCCTATGTCGGCCGCTTCAACTTCAAAGGCACCGATCAGGGCAAACGCGTTGGCGAACTGTCCGGTGGTGAGCGTGGTCGTCTGCACCTCGCGAAACTGCTGCAGGTTGGCGGCAACCTGTTGCTGCTCGATGAACCGACCAACGACCTGGACATCGAAACCCTGCGCGCGCTGGAAAACGCCCTGCTGGAGTTCCCAGGCTGTGCCATGGTGATCTCGCATGACCGTTGGTTCCTCGACCGTATCGCCACCCACATCATCGATTATCAGGATGAGGGCAAGGTGGAGTTCTTCGAAGGTAACTTTACCGAGTACGAAGAGTACAAGAAACGCACCCTCGGCGCTGACGCGCTGGAGCCGAAGCGTATCAAGTACAAGCGTATGGCGAAGTAATTGTTATGATGTGAAAAAGGCGCCGATTGGCGCCTTTTTTATTGCTGGAGGGTTAGGCCCCCAGCATCTGCTTCACCAGTTCAACGCAGCGCAGGAAGCGCGTGTCGTAGTCATCCTCTTTGACATGGACGAAGTCGATATTGTTTTCACGCAACATGGTCACCAGCATCGACTGAAACTCGCGACGATCCATTGAGCTGCCCAGGCTGCGCAAACCGTCAGCCACCCACGGCACATTGTTCTCCAGCAAGATCACCAGATCGAAACGGTACTCATCGATCAGCGCCTGCACAAACGGATGCTCGCGCCCTTCATACTTGAGGCAAAACGCCTGCGTGGTGACAAAATCGGTGTCGATAAACGCCACTTTGCTAGCGTATTTCACCGCGAAATCAATGTACTGCGCCTGCCCTAAGGCAATCTTGTCATAGTCTGAATACTGCAGCGCCATCTCATCGCCACCGAGGTGCGAGAAGACATAATCGCGGCCATATTCCCACGCGCTGGTGGTGTTGAAGATATTTGCCAGCTTGTTGACCAGCGTTGATTTGCCGCTGGATTCACCGCCAAGGATCGCCACGGTGCGCACAAAGAACGGCTTCACTTCAGTGGGAATATATTCCCAGTAGCGGAACGGGTCCTGGCGAATCTGCCCACCGCTAATGTTCATAAAGGATCGATTGGGATCGATCACCACCGTCGAAATACCGAGATGCTGTTGATACATCGCCGCATCCGGCTCTTCGCTGGTGTAAATGCAATCCGGCTCAATACCCTGCTCGGAGAGGAATTTTTTCACCCCTTCGCTCCACACATCCCAGCCGTGCGGATAGGGTTCGATCCCCTCTTCATCAAACGAGTGGATGCGGATGTTCTTCTGGTACTTGAAGGTCTGTAACAACCAGCGCAGGCGATCGCTGACGGTCGGCTGCTGCGACATGGCGCTGTTTTCAAACAGCTCGCGATCGCGCGGATCGTCATGGCCCATGATGATGTGCAGCTCATCCACCTGGCTGCAGGCGCGCTGGATCAGATAGATGTGGCCGGTGTGCAGCGGGTAGAACTTACCGAACACCACGCCAACGGTTTTGTCACGACGGGGGAATTCCAGCCCAAGAAATCTATGCAGTGCTTCCAGCTTTTGCGCGCTGGGGCTTTTGATTTTGGCATTCAGCAACTGGCTCAAGTAGCCTTTGGTCATCCCGCTGGCATCTGCAACCTGCTGCAGCGTATGGCCCTGCTGGCGTATGGCGGTTTTCAGGTAGTCGAACGATGACATTTGGTGCCTCCTGCATGGGAAAGAATGGGATGGGGTATGCGCTGGCCCTCACCCCGGCCCTCTCCAGTTTACGTGAGAGGGAAAAGTCTGTGCGGTACGTTTATCAAGATGCGCATGAATGCGCACGCTACAGTGACGGTGAAAGGCAGGGGCGGCAGGTATGCCACCCGGCGAAATTACAGCTCGTCTAATATCGCCAGCGCATCCGCCAGCTTCTTCGCGCTATACACCTTCATGCCTTCAATCGCTTTCTTCGGTGCATTGCCCGCCGGCACAATCGCGCGTTTGAAACCGTGCTTGGCCGCTTCGGATATGCGCTCCTGACCACTTGGCACCGGACGTATCTCGCCCGCCAGCCCCACTTCGCCGAAGATCACCAGATCCTGCGGCAGCGGACGATCGCGCAAGCTTGATACCATTGCCAGCAGCAGCGCAAGGTCAGCACTGGTTTCGGTGACTTTCACACCGCCGACCACGTTGACGAACACATCCTGATCCGCCATCTGCAAACCACCGTGGCGATGCAGCACTGCCAGCAAAATCGCCAGACGGTTTTGCTCCAGGCCAACAGCGACACGACGCGGGTTGCCCATCATCGAGTGATCTACCAGCGCCTGAATCTCCACCAGCAGCGGACGCGAGCCTTCCCACACCACCATCACCGAACTGCCAGAGGTGACTTCATCTCCACGTGACAGGAAAATGGCGGATGGATTGCTGATTTCACGCATGCCCTGCTCGGTCATGGCGAACACGCCCAATTCGTTCACCGCACCGAAGCGGTTTTTATGACTGCGCAGCGTGCGGAAACGGGAATCGGCATCGCCATCCAGCATCACTGAACAGTCGATGCAGTGCTCCAGCACTTTTGGCCCGGCCAGCGAGCCATCTTTGGTCACGTGGCCGACCATCACAATCGCGACGCCGCGTGTTTTAGCGAAGCGCGTCAGGTAAGCGGCAGTTTCACGCACCTGCGCTACGCTCCCGGGCGAAGACTGGATATCCGCCATGTGCATCACCTGGATGGAGTCGATAACCATCAGTTTCGGCTGCTCCTGCTCGGCGATCAGACAGATCTGCTCGATGCTGGTTTCCGACAACATATTCAGATTTTCAGTGGGCAATCCCAGACGATGGGCGCGCATCGCGACCTGTTGCAGTGACTCTTCGCCAGTGACGTACAGGGTTTTCATCCCTTCGGACAGCTTGCACATCACCTGCAACAGCAGCGTCGATTTACCGGCTCCCGGATTACCCCCGATCAAAATCGCACTGCCTGGCACTACGCCGCCCCCCAACACGCGATCAAACTCTTTGAAGCTGGTGGAGAAACGCGGCACGGCTTCGAGGCTGATCTCGGACAGCTTCTGCACCCGACTGGGTCCTGCGCTGCCGGCATAGCCACTCAGGCGCTCATTACGCGCTGCCGCAGGCGAGGCGGCAATACGCACCTCGGTGATGGTGTTCCACGCGTTGCAGGCACTGCATTGCCCCTGCCAGCGTGGATAATCTGCGCCACACTCGTTACAAACGAAGGCGCGTTTTGCCGCTTTGGCCAAATCAAATCCTCAGTTAACGCTCTTCGTGAATCAGGCTGCCGGTCAGGATGCAGAACACCCCCATCAGATCGGCATGACGGATAATGATCGACGCCTGCTCATTCACTTTTGGTTTAGCATGGTAAGCGATACCCAATCCCGCCGCCTTGATCATCGGCAGATCGTTGGCGCCATCGCCAATCGCAACCGTTTGTTCTGGCGCGATTTCATGACGTTCAGCGAGATTCTTTAGGGTATCGGCTTTAAATTGGGCATCAACAATCTGCCCCAGCACTTCGCCCGTCAGCTTGCCATCGCGCATTTCTAGCTCATTGGCGACAGCCGCAGCCAGATGCAATGTCTGACGCAGATGGTCGGCGTAGTAAGTGAAGCCACCGGAGGCAATCGCCACCTGCCAGCCCAGCGCCTGCAGTTTATGTACCAGCGTGGTCAGGCCAGGCATCAGAGGCAGCGTATCACGCACCTGCTTAAGGATGTTGGCATCAGCGCCTGCCAGTTTTGCCACGCGCTCACGCAGACTGGCTTTGAAGTCCAGCTCACCGCGCATCGCGCGTTCGGTGACTTCTGACACCTGCTCGCCGCAGCCCGCCAGTTTGGCGATCTCATCGATGCATTCGATCTGAATCGCGGTGGAATCCATATCCATCACCAGCAATCCTGGGGTTTTCAGATGCGGGATCTTGCCAAGCGGCGCCACATCAAATCCCACATCGTGCGCCAGTTTGGTCGCACGGGGCGTCAGCGAACCGGCCAGACGAACCACCTGATACTCATCGACATTCCAGGCACTAACGATCACCATCGCCGCACCCAGCAGATGCTGATAATCGGTCAGTTTTTGTTTATCGAGTCCGCGCCCATACAGCAACCAGCCAGTTCGACCGGCACGGTAATCCAGCGGCATCACTTCATCACCGCTGAGAGAGAGGGGTAGACCCGGCCAGAGTGAAACATCGGCGGGCAGATCGCACCAGGTAAGACGATTTGGCATTACAGCTCCTGTAGGGACAACAAAACCACGCAAGAGGCTACCTTGTCTGCGCGGGTTCTGGCAACATAATTGCCAGCCTTTCTGCTGTTACGTCACACGGGTTTCTGATGGTTAAAACCGCACTGAAATTTCGCCTGCATCGCACGGTGATTGTTCTTATCTCGCTGGCCCTGTTAGTGGTGCTGATGCAAGGGGCATCCTGGTTCAGTCTCGGCCACCAAATGGCACGCTCTGAGCAGGTGGAAGAACTCGCGCATACGCTGACGCGCCAGGTGGCATTTAGCCTCAAACCGCTGATGGACAACAGCGACGATAACCGCACGCAAATCGAAGCCATTCTTAATCAGATGACCGACAACAGCCGCATTCTGGATGCCTCGGTGTATGCCGACGACGGCAGTCTGGTGGCGCACAGCGGCGAAAGCATTAACGTGCGCGATCGTCTGGCGCTGGATGGTAAACGTGCCGGCAGCTACTTCAACCACCAAATCGTGCAGCCGCTGGAAGGCAAAGAGGGGCCGCAAGGTTTCTTGCGCGTGACGCTGGACACCCACGTGCTGGTCACTGAATCGCGCCAGGTGGACAACACCACCAACATCTTGCGCTTGATGATGCTGCTGGCGCTGGCGATTGGCATCATCCTGACCCGCACCCTGCTGCGCGACCGCCGCACCCGCTGGCAGCAATCACCATTCCTGCTTACCGCCAGTCGCGCGGTAAAAGAGGATAAGGAACGAGAGGAAGAAGAAGCGGCCACCAACTCAGAGAATGAAAAAAGCCTTTAAGCCATTTTGCGGATGGTCTCATCCAGCGTATCCAACTGCTGCCATGCTTGCGTGGCGATACGCTGGAAGTTGGCGCTGAACGTTTCGTCATCCGCAATCGCCTGCCAGTAGGTTTTCGCCATAGTGCTGGCAGCACGCCACACCTCACCTGGTAATGAAAAATCCAGCGTTAATGACAGTTCATCACGCATATGCCCCTGCGCGTTCGGTGCCAGTGCCATAGGCAGCATGTCGTAGGCTGGCGTCAGACTGAATTTTTCCTGGTCGGTGAAGAAAGACAAATTCCCTGCGTGCATATCACTGTTACCAATCAGGCGACCAAATGCCCATTGCAAGGTGCCACGCTGTAGGGTGACATCATCAATGCGCTGCTGATGGTGCAGTTCACGCAGCGCGGCAGGCCAGTGTTGTTGATGACCAACAAACTCTGCGCTGACGGCCTCAAGTGAACTCATCTCACGTCGACCACGCTCACCGATGCGATCAAAACGCTGCACTTCGAGAAATAACTGCTCTGCACCTTCAATCAACTGGCTCTGCGCCGCGGCCACGCCTGTCGCATGCAAATGCTTTAATGCCAGATGTTCCGCACGTAGCAAATCGCGCCAGCGCTGCGCATTATCACTGTGGCGCGCCACAGTGAATTTCACCAGACAGTGACGATCGCCATTGGCTGTCGCGGCATAACAGAGGAATTTAGGTTGCTCGCCCCCCGCTGATGACCCGGGCTCATCCCCACTCAGCGCATGATGTGCTCGCTGCGGATACGTTAACGTTTTCTCTTTTTCGCTGATGGCGTGCGGTGCTTCCTGCTCTAACCAACGCTGATAGGTGCGTTCACCGATGATGAACGCGCCCGGCATATCGACACCACCGCTTGCCAACGCCATTAAGCACTGATCATCGCTCCACAGGCGAATGTCATCATTCAATCCCAATGGGTTGGCATTCTCTCTCCCCCACTGACGACCGATAAAGCCTTGCGGGCGCATATCCTGTAAAAACCACGGCAGCCCTTCGAAAAAGTGGCCTCGGCCCTGCTCATCCTGATGCAGGCAACTGCCCTGCGGCCAGGTGGGTAACAAAGCACCCGCGGGCTGCGCCTGGCCTTGTGCAGAAATGCGATGCAGTGGGAAGCGATCTTCGCCGCGAATCGGACGGAGCAAAGCATAACGCGTCGCACGGGCTCTGCCCCATTTCACGATTTGTGGCTGTTGTCGTAATTGCCGCGACAACGTCGCCTGACTAATGCCAGAGCGTTGCAGTAAATCGGCTGCACTGAGCGGTCCCGCTAGCAGCAAACTTTGCAGATCGGCCATTGTCGTTCACCCTATCAGCGTCTGATGAATAGATTCGTGAATAGATTTATGCATAGATTTTATCATAAAAAAAGCCCGCACAGCGGGCTTCTTCGAATCATCACAACGTTAACGGTGAATAGATACTTTTAGCGTTGTGTCAGCAATGCCTGCAGCTCAGCCAGCGTCTTCACCTGCCAGGTCGGTTTGATATGTTCCGGCAGCGGACGCGTGCCGTGATCGATCCAGCAGGTTTTTAGCCCGGCATTCATCCCGCCCAGAATGTCAGACTCAGGTGTATCACCGACCATCAACACCCGGCTGCGATCCGGGTTGCCAAGCAACGCCAGCGTGTGGTCGAAAATCGCCACATCCGGCTTCGGTACGCCGACCTGCTCAGAAATCACCAGCTCATCAAAGAACTCGCGGAATCCGGTACGTTCCAGACGTGCCTGCTGCAAAGCGGTGAAGCCGTTGGTAATGATGGCGATCTTCACCTTTCCCTTCAGCGCATTGAGCAACTCAGCAGCACCGTCGAGAGGCAGGCAAATATCTGCCATCGCACTGAGGAAATCGCTGTTCAGCACTTCAGGCGCGACGCTGAGTTTCTCACCCCACAAGGTGAAACGACGTGTTTGCAGCTGCAAGGCTGAAATAGTGCCGTTTTGATAATCGACCCACAGCGGTTTGTTGATCGCCTGATAATCGGCGTAATCCTGATCGCTGAAGTGCACGTCATAGCTGGCAAACATGCGCTGTAAACCGGCGTAAGCGTCAAAATGAAAAAGTGTGTCATCCGCATCAAACAGGATGCAGTCCCAGTCGTTTAACATAGTGTCCCTTTTTAGAGAGTGAGCGCCATGATAATGGCATCTTCACGGCCGTTGGCGGTGGGATAGTAGTTGGGGCGTACGCTGACCTGATGGAAATCCAGTTGCTCATACAGGGCAATCGCCGGGTGATTCGAGGCTCGCACCTCTAGCCACAGCGTCATCACATCGCGCTTTTCCAGCTCAGCAATCAAATGTTGCAGCAGCTGGCGCGCATAGCCACGACGCTGAAAATCGGGATCGACCGCAATGTTGAACAGCGAGGCTTCATCCAGCACCACTTGCGTAAAGGCGAACCCTGCCAGTTTACCCTCGGCTTCCAGACGATAATTCACAAAACGTTCGCCCTGATTGCTGGCAAACGTCTGCTCGCTCCACGGAAAAGCGTGGCTGCGACGTTCAATAGCCAGCAGCTGCGGCTGGTCTTCAGGGGTGACTAAAGAGATGACTGTCATGGTTACACATCTGTTGCCACAGGGCGCGTTTTGCCGCGCCGCTGCTGATTAATTCGTTGAAAACGGCGGTGGAAAAGATGATGCCGTTAAAGGTGTATTCGCTCTCGACGCCCAGCAACCAACCGGCACAATCCACCTGCTCAGGCAGCATCGGCAGCTGTTCCGGCGTCAGCGTCATCACCTGCGAAGGCTGAATATTCAGGGCATGCAGGACATCGCGAATTAAGGGTTCCTGCAGCGCGGGAGCATGTTCCGCTACCATCACCAGGCGGGTATCCGGGGCCAGCGTCACGGCAATTTCGCCCTGCAGCACGCGCGGACGCCGCAATTGATACTGCGTAATCCCCATTTGCTGTAGAAGCCAGTCGCGCCTTGTGCTCATGCTATTACCCGTTATGCTGCCAGAATGCGACGCTATGCTAGCAAACCCATCGAACATGCGCCAACAAAGCACTATAATCCCCGCTCTGATTTAACAGGAGCGTTCCATGTCTGCTTTTACCCCGGCCAGCGAAGTCATTCTGCGCCACAGTGATGAATTTACCGCCCGCCATGTTTTGTTTGCTGGCGACCTGCAGGATGACCTGCCCGCCCAGCTGGAAACCGCATCAACGCGCGTGCACACCCAGCAGTACCATCACAGGCAGAACCTGAGCCGTCGCCTCGGTGAACGTGCGGTTTACAGCATGGTGGCCACTGCCGCCGATGTTGAAGGCTGCGATACGCTGGTTTACTTCTGGACGAAGAACAAACCGGAAGCGCAGTTTCAGCTGCAAAATCTGCTGTCACTGATGCCGGTCGGCTGCGATATCTTTGTGGTCGGTGAAAACCGCAGCGGCGTGCGTAGTGCAGAAGGTATGCTGGAAGAGTGGGCGAAACTGGAAAAAGTCGACAGCGCGCGTCGTTGCGGTCTCTATCATGGTCGTCTGGATACACAGCCAACCTTTGATGCCAGCAGCTACGGCAATAGTTACATGATCGAGCACCTCACCATCCACACGCTGCCGGGTGTATTCAGCCGCGATGGTCTGGATATCGGTAGCGATCTGCTGCTCTCCACGCTGGAGCCGCACTTCCGTGGCAAAGTGCTGGATATCGGCTGTGGCAGCGGCGTGCTGGCCACCGTGATGGCACAAATCTCCCCGCGCATCCGTTTGTGGCTGTGTGATGTACACGCCGCAGCGATTGAAGCCAGTAAACTGACGCTGGCCGCCAACGAACTGGAAGGTGAAGTGTTCGCCAGTAACGTTTTCTCGGATGTCACCGGCCGCTTCGATATGATCATCTCCAACCCACCGTTCCATGATGGCCTGCAAACCAGCCTTGATGCGGCCAACACGCTGATTCGTGGTGCGCTGAAGCATCTGAACAGCGGTGGTGAACTGCGTATTGTCGCCAACGCCTTCCTGCCTTATCCGCAGATTCTGGATGAGACCTTCGGCAACCACGAAGTGCTGGCGCAGACTGGACGCTTTAAGGTGTACCGTGCCGTCTACGGACGCGGCGCCAAAGCGCGTAAATAACGCATTTTGCGCTTCCCGACGGTGAAAATGTTGTTTTTTGCAGCAATCGTTTCATCGTCGTGAAATATGTATTGACGCAAAGAGTAAAATCTCTAGAATGCGCCTCCGTGGTTAGCAATACTTTAGAGTGTTGCAGTGTACGCGACGGTGGCGGAATTGGTAGACGCGCTAGCTTCAGGTGTTAGTGTCCTTACGGACGTGAGGGTTCAAGTCCCTCCCCTCGCACCAATAATCACAAAGTTTATATCATAGCACTGAGCGATGGTGGCGGAATTGGTAGACGCGCTAGCTTCAGGTGTTAGTGTTCTTACGGACGTGAGGGTTCAAGTCCCTCCCTTCGCACCAATGCGATGGTATAAACAAGACAAGTAAAGACAACACAATGCGATGGTGGCGGAATTGGTAGACGCGCTAGCTTCAGGTGTTAGTGTTCTTACGGACGTGAGGGTTCAAGTCCCTCCCTTCGCACCACGTTGTCTGAATTGCCTGCCCCTTCTGGTAGTAAAATCCCCATTTGAATCAAAAAAAAATATCACGCACTGAGCGTGATGTTGTCGTTTCTGTCATCCTGAAAGCAGGATCAGATGATATGGAAATTCACGGTGACCGCCGCCGCCCCGCCCGCCAATGCCAGGCAAGAAGGCAGCAGCAGATAGTGACGCAGACGATGATGGAACAACATCACTACCGTCAGCAACAGTGCCACAATCATCACCACGCGCCACTGGCTGAAACTTGGCTCCCACAGCGCAAAAATCGGTAAAGCCGCACAGGGCAACAAGACTCCCCAACCGCTGTCTAGCCGCTTACCCATCATCCAGCTCACGCCCCATAAGCCGCAGGCAGCCATCATCGCCATGATCATCGCGCAACCCTCAAATGATAAATATTCGTATTATCATATGACAATATTTCTCATCTTGCAGCGAATTTTTTATCGAGGGATGCGTTGGATGACAGATTTACTGGAAAATGCTAAATTGCCGCCGATAACTATTTCGATAACACGTCAATAACGTGCTCACTATCCGATTTGCGGGAGTATTTCCCACGGGTAGCGCTTTGATATTTCAGGGCTGTGAAGAGTAATAATAATGAAATTACAATCTTATGATGAGTTGAAACACAGCAAATATCGGCTTTCGCTGATGCTCTTTTTGTTTTTAAATGTCGCCGTTTCGCTTTTTTGCCTGTTACCTTTTTTAGGCACAGATAGCCCGGTAAGCTCGCTGCCAGTAGGCATTGTCGCGGCTTTCAGCCTGACATTACTGACCGTTTGTCTGATGATGCCAAAACGGAAATTACCGCTATTAAATCCTGTTGCCATGATATTAGGTGCACTGTGGGCGTGGCACATTAACCACAGGTATCATCAGGTTTTTTATTTTGATGGCAGCTTTTTAATAATCAGCTTGTTAAGCGTATTTTTTGTCAGTGCCATTGCGCTCAGTGATTATTTGATCGCATTTTGTTTACACATTACGCCCCCCGTATTAACCGTATTGTTATTAGATGATGGTCAGCATTTAATGATGATCATTTTTACGATCACGCTGCCGTTGATTGGTTTCTCGCTGCATCATTTAATGCGCCGCCGTTTTGATACTTTTACCCGACGACTGGTTAGCCAGCTGTATGAGGAAAAAGAGAGTTTTAGCGATTTGAGTATGCTGGATCCGCTCACTGGTTTGTATAACCGCCGTGGCCTGAAAAATCGCCTCGACACCATCCTGGAAAACCACGCGGGCAGTCATTACGTACTGCTGCTGGATATTGACCACTTCAAAGCCTACAACGACAACTACGGTCATGCGATGGGCGATCAGGCGCTGGCGCGGGTGTCGGTTGCCATTCGTGATGCCGTGCGTTCACGCGATGTGGTAACACGGTATGGCGGTGAAGAGTTTCTGGTGCTGATGACCAACGTTAACGCATCGATTGCGATGAAGCTGGCGGAGCGCATTCGTCAGTACGTAGTGGACCTCGAAATCCCGCATCGCTTTAATGAAAAGGTCTCCACTCATGTCACCATCAGTGCCGGGATCGCGCCTATTTTTGGCGATGAGTTTGACCAGGCGGTGGCAAATGCTGACCGCGCATTATACGTCGCGAAAAATCAGGGGCGTAACACCATACTCGCCTGGGAAGATTTGCCGAGGCTGACGCAAGTCAGTAATGACCTGATGTAACCGGTAGATGAGCGAAGCCATTTATCACGGAGCGGCATCGGATCCTGATAAGTGGTGCCATCCCCCTTCTTCGCTTGATGACATCTTGTTCGCATTGACAGTAACGATTATCATTTGTCTCACGATTCCCGTTATCACTCAGGACCGGCATGACCATCATCACGCGTCAGGATCATCGCTTTAGCGACCATCCTCTGATCTTTATGCAGAGCGACCGCAGCTTAGCGAGCGCACTGGAAGATCTGATGCGTGATCAACGAAGCTACATGCTGGATAACGTCAAACTCGGCCAGGCCGCTCCCGCAGGGACCTTGACGCTGGCCGAGTGGTCCACTCCGCTGCACTATCGTCGTCTGACACAGCGCTATAGCGATTATCTCTATCGCAATCACCCTGATGTGCAACAGGAAGCCAAACCGCTGCAGTCACTTTGGGCACAATGGTATTTTGGCTTGCTGTTAGCCCCGCTGATGCTAATGTTGCTGCAGGAGCCGCGGGCATTGAAGTGCGCCCCCCATCTGATTCATGTGGAATTTCATGAAAACGGCCATCCCTGTGCTTTCTGGATTGATGTGCAGGAAGATGAAGAGGCGCGTTACCTGAGTGCACAGCAGCGCATTGACCGCCTGATTCAGCAATGCCTGATCCCGGCTGTCAACGGCATGACGCAGCACGGTGATATCAACGCCAAACTCATCTGGAACAACATGGGTTATTCGTTTTACTGGTTCCTCGGTGAACTGAAAGGCCAGTTATCCGCGCCCGTCATCACTCAGCTGGAACAGGCATTGTTCTTCACCCAGACGCTGCTGGATGGCAGCGACAATCCGCTTTATCGCACCATGATCCCGCGTCATGGCGAGATGGAACGTCGCAGTTGCTGCCAGCGCTATCGCATTCCGGACGTGGAACGCTGTGGTAACTGCACGTTAAAAGTGGTTTAACCTGCGCGCATTCTGTTACAGATTCTCTTTTTATCCCGTTTACACTTTTCCCCCCTTATGGCAGCTTTTAGGCTCTGTTTTTACCGGAGAAAAAAATGAGCCTGGAGTCGGTACGGCACTTCTTTGCCGAACATGCACCGGATATCGACATCATCGAGATGCCGGAAAGCACCGCCACGGTAGAACTGGCCGCACGCGTCCATGGCGTGATGCCGGGGCAAATCGCCAAAACCCTGTCGTTGAAAGTGAAGGATGCCATTGTGCTGATCGTCACGCGCGGTGATGCCCGCCTCGACAACCGCAAGCTGAAAGCCGCACTCGGCGCTAAGGCCCGCATGTTGAGTGTGGATGAGGTGGTGAACTGGACCGGACATCCGGTGGGCGGCGTCTGCCCCTTTGGACTGGAAAATCCGCTGACCGTTTATTGTGATGTGACCCTGCGCGGTTTTGATGAAGTACTGCCCGCGGCAGGTTCGATTCACAGTGCAGTGCGCATTTCGCCGCAGCGCATGGCTGAGCTGACTGCGGCGAAATGGGTCGACGTCTGCGAGGCGCTTTAACGCTGTTCGCGCGCCACGGCACCGGATATTTCAATACCCCGCGTCTCTCGCCCGAAGGCGACAAACACGCAAATCAGCACCGCCACCGTACCGGCAACGATTGCCATCCCCAGGCCGTAGTTGCCGCCGTGAGCCTCGGCAATGCGTGACTGCAAGGTCGCATTGACCGAGGCAATCAGATTACCCAACTGATAAACAAAGCCCGGCAGTACCGCACGTGCATTCGCAGGCACCAGTTCGGTAAGATAGGTCGGCACCACGCCCCACGCGCCCTGCACCATAAACTGCATCAGGAACGCGCCGATGCCAATCATCCAGGATCCGCTGGAGAACGCCCACAGCGGCAACACCGGCAGCGCAAGGAAGGAGGCAAGGATAATCGCTTTCTTACGGCCAATGCGTTCTGACAACGCACCAAAGGTAATCCCGCCCAGCATCGCCGCAATGTTGTAGCTGATGGCGATGATGCTCACGGTGTGCGGATCAAACTGATGCTGCACTTTCAGGAAAGTCGGATAGAGATCCTGGGTGCCATGGCTAAAGAAGTTAAAGCACGCCATCAGCAGCACCATGTAGATGCAGATTTTCCAGTGCTGACGAATAATCGGCAGCAGCGCCGTGCTCTCTTTACGCTCGCGTGCAGCCAGCCAGACCGGGGATTCCGGCACTTTAAAATAGATAAATGGCAGCAGCAGAATCGGCAATGCGCCAATCAGGAACATGCCGCGCCAGCCTACCGACTCGAAAAACAGCCCAAAAATGATCGAGGCCAGCAAGTAGCCACAAGGGTAGCCCGCCTGGAAGATGCCGGACATCAGCCCACGCGAGCGATCCGGAATGGTTTCCATTGCCAGTGACGATGCCACGCCCCAGATGCCGCCCATCGCCACGCCGTAAATCACGCGGAAGGCGAGGAAGGCGGTGAAGTTCGGTGACCATGCAGAGAGCAGCTCAAACAGTGAGAACATCACGATATTGAGCATCAGAATCGGGCGGCGGCCATACTTCTCCGCCAGACGGCCAAAAATCAGCGCGCCAATTGGTCGAACCGCCAGCGTGAGCATAATGGCAACAGAAACATCGGAGACGCTGGTGTTGAAATACTGGGCAAGATCGCTGAGTACAAACACCAGGATAAAGAAGTCGAACGCATCCAGCGTCCAGCTGGCGAAACTGGCAAACGCCACGTTTCGCTGGGTCGCAGTCCAGTTGAACATAGGGGGTATCCTGTCTGATTAGCTTCCGGTTCATTGACCAGAATTTATTGGAACGTTATCCGGCGAATGATTTCGCTGGTTATTATTGTGTTAACTATTTGTATATAGCATGTCAGAAAGGGGGGCTGCGGCGGGGAATTGTCAGGGAGTGATTCGCGGTGTAAGGAAGCGTGTCATCGAGTGAAACATTGCACCGCCGTACAGCAGTGCCATCTGAAAGGGCAAATTCCTGGCGGTATGGCAGGAAGACGGGTGCGGCTCAGTGTGCCGCACGCATTGATGGGCATTCAGCGCTGCAGTTGATTAAACGCCTTCTCAATCATCTCCAGCAGCAACGGATTGTTGACGTTCTGCATCACATGCACCAATGCCCCGGTCTGTTCCGGCACGCCAATGTCCAGGCGCAGTGGCGACCGATACCGCCAGCTCTTGCCGCGCGTTGCGCCAGCGCGTAACTCAATATCGACAAAGTAATCCACCCCATCCGCCACGCGCTGATTCAATAGCCAGGCAATTACCAGCGCATCGTGGATCCAGCAGCCTGGCAGATGGCGGGTGCGAATCGAGTAATCAATCCACGGGCGCAACGTTTCACGGACAAACTGCGGTAACGGATGATCGTTGGTCGTCAGACGATTAAGATCCTGATGGGTCATCAATGTTTGTGTCGTGGCGTCCATCGGCACCAGCGTGATGGCTGCACCGCTGTGCAGCACCTGATGCGCCGCTTCGGGATCCAGACCAAAGTTGGTGTCTTTAATGTAATCATCTAAAGCGAACACACCGCCCATAATCACAATTTCTGCCACGGATTCAGCCATCTGTGGATAACGCTGCAACGCCTGCGCCACGTTAGTCAGAGGACCGATCGCCACCAGAGTAAATTCGCCGGGATTATCGCAAATCAGCTGGCCCATTACGCCTGCGGCATCATTTCCATCTGCCGCGAGCAACTGCGGCTTACGCACGCCCCGCCACAGTTCAGCGAGGTTCGCATCCTTGACGCCATCGAGGCGTGCGCGCCAGGGGGCGGGGTCTTCGCGGAGTGCCTGCAACGCGCCCTGCACTACGGGAATATTCAGCCCTAATCGCTGGAGTAAATCTTTGGCAACCTGCGCCCCTACCGCACTCGGCGTGTTGCCAGTAACGGTGGTAATCAGTTCAACCGACAGCGAAGGTGATGCCAACGCCAGTGCCAGCGCCAGGCCGTCATCGGTGTTCGCCCCTGCAATTCCATTTCCCGGATCACAATCAATAATCAGTCTTTTCATAATGTTATAGGTTTATTTTTGTTGAGTAAGCAGGCAGCCACAGGACTCACCGATTTCAAGATAGTGAGGGAACTCTGCCAGTTGGGCTTCGCCATCCCCATTTTTCAGCATGGCGATAGCGCTGCGTGCCATTTCCCGCAGCGGTTGACGTACGGTCGTCAATGTCGGGACATGGAACGCGGATTGATCGGTGCCGTTAAAGCACACCAGGGCGACATCCTGCGGCACGCGCAAACCGTGTTCAGATAGCGCACGGATACAGCCAATCGCCTGGCCCTCATTGCTGGTAAACAGCGCGCGCGGCACCTGTCCGCTGGCAATCATACGTTTTGTGGCGTCATAACCGCCTTGTCGCGAGTAGCTGGCAGGGAAAATCAGGGCTTCATCTGCCTGCAGGCCTTTCTCTGCCATGGCATCGCGCCAGCCCTGAATACGATCCTGGGCATTCAACATCTCCAGCGGACCGCTGATCATGCCAACCTGTTGATAACCGTGGCTGAGCAGATGTTCAGTCACCTGACGCGAGGCCTCGCGCTCATTGACCCGCAACATGCTCACGCCAGGACGGGGGGCAACGCGATCCAGCATCACCAGCGGTGTACCACTGGCCTGAATCACATCAATGTATGGGTGGCGATCGACACTGGTATAAAACAGGCCATCCACCTGACGATTCAGCAAGCCCTGAATCAGTTCCAGCTCACGCTTGCGATCATCTCCGGCATCCCCCAGCAGCATCACGTGGCCGTGATCCAGCGACTCCTGCAGCAGCATATGCGCCATCGAAGCCACGAAGGGGTTGCTGATATTTGGCACTACCAGGCCAAAGGTTTTGGTGCTGCCGGATGCCAATGCTCGCGCCACCGCATTCGGTCGATAGCCCGTCTGTTTAATCGCTTCCAGCACGCGCAGCCGCGTGGCTTCCGCCACCGGGCGCGGTCCGTTGTTAATCACATAGCTCACTACCGCCACTGAGGTGCCGGCGGCTTTCGCCACATCGCTACGTGTTACATTTCCGCCTGGGGATTTCGCCAATGCTCTTGCCTCTGCATGAATGCCATTGGCCGGAATAACCGGCCAATGGCAATGTTTCACTTACAGCGTGTTGCGCGTCAGATCGCATCTTCCGGTAGATTCAGATCGCGCCCACGCGTTTCCGGTGCCACAAACGTGGTCAGAAAACCGATGGTCGCCATCGCCGAGAAGTACACGGCAATCGCCCACCAGTGTCCGGTGAACGATAACAGCGCCGCAGCCACCAAAGGTGCTGTCCCTCCAGAAAGGATAGACCCCAGCTCTTTTGCCACCGCCATCTTGGTGTAACGGTGTTTGACACCAAACATTTCCACACCCCACGCGGCCTGCACCCCAAAAATACCGAGCGAGGCCAGCGCCATGCCTACGACCATCACCGGGATCACAATCGCCGGGTCACGGCTGTCCATCAGGCTGAATGCCGGCCAGGCGTAAATCATCAGCAGCAGACAGAAACCACGGTAGGTGATACGGCGGCCAAAGCGATCAGACATCCAACCGGCGAACGGGATAATCAGGAAACCGAGTACCGAGGCGATAAACACCGCCGTGGTTGGCACCGATTTATCAAGCATCAGTACTTTCGCGACGTAGCCGACGATAAAGCCCTGCGCCAGATAGGAAGGACCGTTTTCGCCGATACGTAAGCCGACCATGGTCCAGAACGCACGGCTGCGTTGCCAGAAACTACGGGTATCAACGGCTGCATGCTGCAACGTGGCACTGCGTTCCGCCTGCAAAAGTGCCTGCTGACGTTCAAACACCGGGGTTTCACGAAGATGGCGACGCAGCCACAACGCGACCACGGCAATCAGCACGCTACTGAGGAACGGAATACGCCAGCCCCAATCCAGCAGAGTTTGTTTATCCATCTGAATCACCGCCAGCCATACCAGCGAAGCGATCAGCGTGCCACTATTCGAGCCGAGGGCAATCACGGAAGAGACCAGACCGCGACGCGCAACCGGGGCATATTCGCCCAGCATCACGGTGCCACCAGACAGTTCCGCACCGGCGCCCAACCCTTGGGTAAAGCGCAACAGCACCAGACAAGCGGGTGCCCAGACGCCGATCGTGGCGTAAGAAGGGATGAGACCAATCAAGGTTGTCGATGCGCCCATCAGGATGATGGTGGCGATCATCACGGTCTTGCGACCTTTGCGGTCACCGATCCAGCCAAACAGCAGCGCACCAATTGGACGTGCAATAAACCCGACGGACCAGGTGGCAAAACTGGAGAGCAGCGCCATAGCGGGTGTGGCATTGGGGAAAAACACATCGCCAAAGATGATGCCTGCTGCCAGGCCATAGAGTGCGAAATCCGCATACTCCATTGCCGTGCCGAGCCAGCAAGAGAAGGTGGCGCGCCAGAAATCTTTGCGGCCAGAAGAGGTTTCCAGCCGCATGTCAGCAGCTGAAGAGGTGCTCAGTGAAGTTTGTTGCGAAACGGACTGATGTACCGTCATGACCTTTTCCCTGAAATAGGTGAAAACAGCAAACGCCCTTCCGTGGGACGGTTCCCTTGCAACAAGCGGAACTCCCCGGTGAAGACGTTCAGTAGGCAAACCTGGATGAAAGTCAAAAGAACTCCCTGGTGTTGGAATTCACTCATTCGCCTGTTCTCGTCGATGTTTTTTTCATCGATCGCATTAGTAAGGCAAATGTAACCACGTCATCTCAAGGCCAACTTTGTCTCTGGCACCGTGAGTTATCACTGTGGACACAGTCTATCTACGCGCGTAGATAAATCAAGTGATAAAAGTGAAAATAATTAATTTATCTTCACTATAGCTCGGGATTAGAAAGCAAAAATGGCGTTAATTCATAACATTACAGCTCATTCAAACCAACAGCAGCGCATTAACCTCAATGTAATTAACGAGCGTTGCTTATCATTAGCTGAGTTGTGGCTGATCCTTCATCGCGCTTTTTTTCGCACAAATCAGTTAAGCTTTAATGACAATTGCGAATTAATCTTAAAACCCTTTCGCCAGTGCGCTTCAGCTATCACCTGCATTACACTGGGTAAAAATCACACAGGGCGCCTATGACCATCATCCTCATGCGACACGGTAAACCTGACCATCCGGTCAGCGGGCGCTTTACTGCGCGAGCGCTGGCCGACTGGTGTGAAGGCTATGACCTGGCTGACATTTGCGACTCGCCGCCGCCACGCAGTATGGCCATCGCTCGAATGGCCCGCGTGATCGCCTCCAGCCCGCTGCCCCGCGCGCGTTCATCGCTCACGCGTCTCGGCCTGCAACCGCATGAGGTGGATGAGGTTTTCAGTGAAGTGGCCATGCCGCTGCTGCCGTTCGAACGCCTGCACCTGCCGCTGACCGTTTGGCTCGCGCTTTTGCGCCTGTTATGGTTATGCGGTTACGCCGGGCATGTGGAATCCTTGCCCCATGCCCGAGCTCGGGCGCGTCAGGCGGCAGATAAGTTGGTCACGTTATCAAAACAGGGAACGGTATTACTGGTGGGGCACGGCATCATGAACAAAATGATCGCCCGGGAATTGCGTAAACGCGGCTGGCAGGCGGAAAAACATGCCAGCAGCCGCCACTGGAGCAGCGCGATTTACCACCGCCCGTTTATTTAACCCTGTTACGTCCAATCAAACGTCGCGATCAGGTGCCTGACGAACGTTGCCACAAGGAGATGCCCCGCCGTCAGTTCAACTGGAAGTAACTCAGCACCTCACAGCCTTTTCCGGCGTTCGGGGTCGCTACCACTTTCATTTGCAGCAAATCAATCACACTCAATGTTCCATCGCCTTCATTGGCAATCAGCAGCGTTCGATTATCAGCACTAAAACAGCCATCCATCGGTTTGTTGCCGACCGGAACATCCCCCAACGGATTGAGTAAATCATCAAACAGTGTGATGAGCGGCTCCTGATCGCCAATTGCTACCAATCGCTCACCGTTGGCGCTAAAACGTACCACCTGGCAGGGCTGTTGATGGGCCGTGAGTTTAATGCGCTGGCGAATACGATGGCTTTGGCGATCGACCACATACAGTAACGGCGCGTCGGCCGCGCTAGCGACCAGATAAGGATGCTTCGGCGAGGCCGCGATACCGGAGATCGGCCCCGGCAGAAGAATGTTGTCAATGATGCGCCCTTCTGCCTCGCACAAATCCACCACCGTGATGCTGGCGTCTTCTTCGTTCTCTGTGAACAATTTACGCCCGCTGGGTGAGAGCGTCAGACGATGCGCATTGTGCGATGGCAGCTTTATCATTTTCTCCACCCTATCGGTAACGGGATCGATGACTGCCACGGCCGCACTGTTTTCACAGCAGAGGTAGACTTTTCCATCGCGGCCCAATTGGCCACTGTGGGGCGACTGCAACGGAGATAAGTCGATAAAACCGCTGATCTGGCGTTTGCGTAGATCGATCACCGCCACTTTGTGACCGGGGTGGGGATTGTCTCCATGAATGCCATCACCATAGATCGGCACATAGGCTTTCTCTTGCTCAGGCAACATCAGTAGCTCATGCGGACGCGGCGGAAACGCATTCAGCTCCTGTTGCACGGCAAAGGTGTCGGGATCGAGAAACAGAACCCGATTCCCCTGCTTATCGACCGCCAGTAATCCACGGTTGTGTGGCTGCATAGTGCCTCCTTTGTGTTAACCACCTCGTCTAAGCGTAGTTAACCTGCATCAGGAAGGGGAAAATCCCTGCCAGGCCAGCGAAAAATGTAGCCGCTTTAAACCATTTGAATGCGGGAATTTTTTATCTAAGCCGCAGCCAGCACCAAGACCAAGTTATTTTATTAGGAATAGTCCTAATGATGATTAATTATAAAATCAGTCGGCCATTCAATTATTTCCGGGAAATTTTACCCTTAACGGATCCTTCATTTTCCGTTTTATCTGAAAGAAAAAAAAAGTCATAGCCTCTAAGGCCAGAATGCTTTATTAAGCTGATGTGAGTACTTTTTACACACAGCCGTGAGGAAACATAAGAGCGCATAAGCTGCCAGCATCAGGGAATCCTTGCCACCATAATCACAATAATCAGGTGCACCATGAATAAAAAACGTCTCCAGCCAGCGCTCGCGCTCTGGCAGAACTGGAAAAGAATCGCTTTTACCAGCCAGACATTACTGCAGAAAAAACAGCATACTGCGCTCTGCGCGCCGGAGTACGATCCTAGCGAAGAGGACAATATCGTGTTGTTTTCTGGCGAAAAGTCGCTGCCAGAAATACCGAAAAAAGTGTGGATGTATTGGGATAATGAATATTTACCGAAATCCATGATGTTAAATATTCAAAAGCTGCGCAAAGATAATCCTGATCACGATATCTATTTGCTCAATCGATTAACGGTAAAAGAAGTTTTACCTGATTTTATTTTCACCTCAACATTATTAAGCGAACAGCAAAAAAGCGAAGTCATTCGTCTGGAACTGCTGTTGCGCTACGGCGGTATTGCCATTGATTGCAGCACGCTGTTATTTGAAGATCTCTCATGGGTACATCGTGCTCATCAAGAGCGCTGCATGGATGTGATTGGTTATTATCGTGAAAACTCCACCGTCAATTATCTGGCGCCAGTGATTGAAAACTGGTTTCTGGCGGCGGCTCCGAATAACCCGTTTATTCGTGAATGGCAGAAGCAATACGCCCCCATCAAACATCTGGGTGAGCAGAATTATTTCAACGAGCTCAACAAGCGCGATGACTTTTCACTCCTGACCCAGAAAATTGATCAACCGCAGCAGCAGTTGGGTTCATTGGCACAACAGGCGGCGATGCGGGAATATCGTCGGGTGAATCTCTATCTGCGCAAATGTGAAGCCAACGCTTACTATTATCAGCGTTTGAGCGGCTGGAAAAGCGAGGCGTTTGCACATGCCATCCTGTTCAACCAGCGTCCTATGACGCCACCACCGGTGATTAAGCTCAGCGGTAACGAACAGATGCACCTCGACTTCAACCTGCGTTTAGGCAATTACAACCGCAGTAGCCTGCTGGGTGAGATGATGCAGCCGCATGCGGCGATGGCGTTGGCTTCACCCATCAACAAAGCGCGCGCGTAGCCAGTGGATAAAGGTGGTCACCGCCCGTGGCACCTGTGCCGCATACGGGCGCACCACCCACAGCCGATCGGCAAAAGCATCCACGGTTTGCCACTGCGGCAGAACCTGTTGCAACGTGCCTGCTGCCAGCGCCGCCGCGGCGCTGAAATCGGGCAGCATGGCAATGCCCAGCCCTTGCAACGCGGCATCGCGGATTGATTCGCTGTTATTGGTGGCAAAATTACCCTGAATTTTCACTTGCACGGATTCACTGCCGCCACTCACCGGGCGGAAACGCCATTGTGGCGATTCCAGACCACGCGGGTAGTAGAGGCAGTTATGTTGCTGCAACGATTCTGGCACCTGAGGCACACCGTTTTGCGCCAGATAAGCCGGCGAGGCCACTAACAGCGCGCGCGTCTCACACAGCGGCAACGCCACATGGGTTTCGGGCAATGTCTGGCTGTGGCGGATGGCGAGATCAAATCCTTCACTGCCTAACGACACTAAGCGATCGGTAACATCCAACTGCAGCCGCACCTGCGGATACTCTCGCAAAAAATCACCGATAATCGGCACCAGCTGCTGACGTGCAAACGCCACCGGCGCGCTGACACGCACCAGGCCGCGAACTGGCCCGGCCTCATCACGCACGCTGAAAAAGCTTTGGGCGATGCGCGCGAAAGGATCGCGCAACTCATCCACCAGCTTCTCGCCCGCCGAGGTCAGACGCACGCTGCGCGTGGTGCGCTGCACCAGTGACACCCCCGCCATCTCTTCCAACTCTTTAATCTTTTGGCTCATGGCCGCTTTGCTGACATCTAATCGTTCAGCTGCACGAGTAAAACTGCCCAGTTCAGCCAGCACCGTTAGCCAGTGCAAATGCACCCAGAGCGCATCAGTTTTGATTTCTTTCATATGGATTGTTCAAAATAATAAATAATCATTTCAACCAGCGCGCTTTTTCTTTCCTGCAGCAAGCGGCAGCATAAAGCCACATCCTACTCTTATCTTGTGAGCAAAAACGAGGGTTTATTTATGCCGTTACTGACTTTTGATGTGATTCAGGGCCGTTCTGAATCAGAAATTCGTACCTTGCTGGACGCCGCGCACCGCGCGGTATTAACCGCGTTCAAAGTACCCGCGCGGGATCGCTATCAGATTGTTCATGAGAATAAACGCTATCAAATGGTGTTTCAGGATACCGGGCTGGGTTTCGAGCGGACCGATAACCTGGTGATGGTGCGCGTGTACACCAGCCCAAGAAGCGAAGAACAGAAAACGCTCTTCATGGCAGAGCTAGCGCGCGAGTTGCAGGAAAATTGTGGCGTGCAGGGCAACGATCTGATGATCAGTTTTATCACTAACAGCAAAGGCGACTGGAGCTTTGCCGACGGCGAAGCGCAGTATCTGACTGGCAAGCTCTAATCCCTCCTCGCCCCTCGCTGGCAGCGACGCGTGCGTTGCTGCCAGGTCAAACCATAGTCAATCTAAACCTGCCTTAAACGGATCGGAACCCGCCGCACAATTCTGTGTGGTTATGTTGCAGCACTGTGACAGCCCATATAAATTGACGCATAACCCCCAAAGAGGGCCGAGGGCGCAGGGATGGCGTCACTAATTTATGTGAGGATCAAACCTTGTCCGAGTTGGTTTCGGTTGTACTCTTTTTAGCGGCAATCGCCGTTTACTCCTGTAAAGCCGGGCGAAATAAATTCTGGTTTATCCTGATCTTAGTGCTGCTCACGCTGTTTATCGTGCTCAATGCCACGCTGTTTGCCAGCAACTATTTTACCGGCGATGGCATCACCGATGCGGTGCTGTATACCCTGACCAACAGCCTGACAGGTGCCGGCGTCAGTAAATATGTGGTGCCCGCCATTGGATTAATCATTGGTCTGTTTTTGCTGTTTTGCCTGCTTTCCTGGCTGCTACGCCGCCGTAGACGGCCGCATCATTTAGGCTGGAGTTTACTGGCTATCGCCTGCGCTGCAGGTTCGGTGCAAACCACACCTGCTTTTCGTCAGGTGAAAGATCTTATTGCCTCGCACTCACGTCTGGCCGACTCTGATTTCGATAACTATTATAAGACGCCCAATAAAACCATTCCCGAACCCAAACTTAACCTGGTGTACATCTACGGGGAGAGCCTTGAACGCACCTATTTTGATCAAGATGCTTTCCCCGGACTCGCGCCGGAACTGAGTCGCGAAAAAGACCAGAGCATCGATTTCAGTGAAACCGAACAGTTGCCAGGCACCGATTACACCATCGCGGGGATGGTGGCTTCGCAATGCGGTATTCCCCTGTTTGCGCCTTTTGATGGAAACGCCTCGGCCTCGCTTTCCAGCTTCTACCCACAGAATATTTGCCTCGGCGATATCCTGAAGAACTCCGGTTATGAAAACTGGTTTATTCAGGGCGCGGATTTACGCTTTGCGGGCAAGGACACCTTCCTGCTGTCACACGGCTTTTCGCCCGCACATATGTATGGTTCAGAAGAGTTAAAGAGCCGGGTTGCCGATCCTGGCTACCGCAACAACTGGGGTTTTTACGATGACACGGTGATGGACGAAGTGTTTGAGAAGTATGAAGAACTTTCACGTCAGCAAAAGCGGTTTGCCTTATTTACCCTGACGGTGGACACCCATCATCCTGACGGCTTTATCTCGCGCAGCTGTCAGCGTAAAAGTTACAGCTACGATGGAAAACCCAATCAATCCTTCAGCGCTGTGGCATGCTCACAAGAGCATGTCGCGCGTTTGATTGCGCGTATCAAAGCGTCGCCCTGGTTTAAAAACACCATCATCGTGGTCAGTTCGGATCATCTGGCCATGAATAACACTGCGCATCAGTATCTGATTAAGCAGCCGCGCCGCGATCTGTTTATGGTGATTCGTGGTGACGAGCCACAGGCGGAAGTGCTGGATGGCAAACGCAGCACCCTGGATAACGGTGCCACGGTGCTGGATATTCTGGGTGGTGATAAGGCAATTGGACTCGGCCGCAGCGGCCTCTCTTCAACATCTTTATCGGCTCAGTTTGAAGACATGGCGCAGAAGGTGACGGCATGGAAAGCCGATATCATTCAGCTGTGGAAATTCCCCAGTAAGATGGATGTCTTCACCATAGATCAGCCCAAAAACACCTTCAGCTTCTCGGGATCAACCTTCAAATTGCCGATTCTGTTCCGCGTCGGGCAGGATCGCGTCGAGCCACTGCCAGAAGGCGAATATTCTGCTCCACTGCGCTACCAGCTCGCGGACTTTACCGCCTCGGATAAATTCGTCTGGGTCGATCGCTGCTTCAAGATGGGCCGCTTATGGCAGCCTGATTTGGCCCTCTCTACCGATCTCTGTGTCGCCATGGGCCAGATGGGCGCAAAACCGTCGGTAACGCGCATCGATAAACCGCAGTGGAAGGGCAAAGCGCAATTCCCGAAAGTCGAGGTGAGTGCCGCGACTTATCAACTCAATGAGCAGCAGATTCGTGTGGAAGATAATGCGATTCGCTATAACGCCGACAGCTTCCTGCTGACCGTGCCTGGCGCCCCCACTGGCGTGAAAGGTTTCACCGGGATTTCACGGCCCGAAAGCTGGGGACGTTGGTCAAATGCGAATCTGGCACCTGAAGTGAACATCGAATATGTCGAACCTTTACCGTCTCGCTTTGATGTGCAGATCACCGCGCGCGCTTTTGGACCCAATGCGCATCGACTGATTCCAGTCCGCGTAGGCAATGAAGAGCAGATGCTGAATCTGGGCGATGATTTCTCAACCACCACACTGCACTTCAGCAATCCCAACGGAAGTCACAACCTGATTATTGCGCCACCGGAGCCGCAACTCTCTAACGTCGGCAATATTACCGGGCAGGATCCGCGCAAATTGGGCATTGGTATGGTGGAGATAAAAATTATTCCACATCCGTAACGCGAACTATTTCTTTCACAAACCAAGGCCTGCCTGTGCGCAGGCCTTTTTATTAGCCATTCACGTTACTCATTGTAAGCATTGATTTTTTCCGAGGTAGCGCGCAAAATCCATATTGTCACATTGAGAAACTATCACCCTCTGGATACGCTTGCTTCTTCATGGAACGACACCAGAGGAAATAAGGATGATATTGACAATGCTTAACACTCATAAAGCCTATAAAGCCTTGCAGGACGCGGGCGTTGCGGACAAGCAGGCCGAAGTCATGGTGGATATTTTTGCTGACATGCAGCAAGAAAATGCCTTAACCAAATTCGACTTGTCGCAAGCAACGGAAATCTTAGTACGAGAACAAAGAGCGACTAATCAGCGCATTGATTCTCTTGAAGGGCGTGTTGACAAGTTCGAAACGGAGGTCAATCAGCGATTTGACAAAATCGATGCAAGGTTTGACAAAATCGATGTGAAATTTGAAAAGATCGATGAAAGATTCGACAAAATCGATGTGAAATTTGAAAAGATCGATGAAAGATTTGACAAAATCGATATGAAATTTGAAAAGATCGATGAAAGATTTGAAAAGATCGATGAAAGATTCGACAAAATCGATATGAAATTTGAAAAGATCGATGAAAGATTTGAAAAGATCGATGCAAAATTTGAAAAAATAGATGAAAAGTTTGAAAAGATCGACCAGCGGTTTGAGAAAATCGATGAAAAACTCAGCCAGCACGATGCTAAATTTAACGAATTAGATCAACGCATGCAAATTGGTTTTACCGAGCTAAAACAAGACAATGTCTGGATGAGACGCATAATGTTCACTATCGCCACCACAATGATCGCGTTTACCACCAAATATCTGTTAAGCAACTGAGCCGGGTATCCCGCCCGGCTGTCAACATGCTATTAACGCTGCGCCTGCAACTTTGCGCGCTGCGTTCCATCCTCATTGAAATTGTCTGCTGCCAGCCAGCGCTCAAAGGCCTGTTTCAACTGCGGCCACTCTCCATCAATAATGGAGAACCAGCAGGTGTCACGGCTGCGGCCTTTGTACACGATTGCCTGACGAAAAGTGCCTTCAAATTGGAAACCTAACCGCAATGCTGCCTGGCGTGAGGGCTGGTTGCAGCTATCGCACTTCCATTCGTAGCGACGATAACCCAATTGCTCCAGTGCGTAGCGCATCAACAAATAGTGCGCTTCCGTTGCCATACGGGTTTGCTTGAGCAGCGGCGAAAAAGCCACATGCCCGATTTCGATTGAACCGTGCGTGGTATCGATGCGCATCAGCGCCAACGTTCCGACGGCACGCTGAGTCTGCAGGTCAATCACCGCGAAATGCATCGGATCGCGACCCTGCTCGATCTTGCTGGCATAGGCCAGATAAGCATCCTCATCGGTGAAAGGCTCAGCAAACATATAGGTCCAGTCACGCCCGTCGCTGGCCTGCGCATAGGCAGCATAGAGTTCGCGCCCATGGCGTTCAGCACTGAGTGGTTCCAGTCGGCAGTAGTGGCCGGTAAAGGTCTCATAAGCGGGCCAACTGCGCGATTGCCACTCTGGCAAAGGTGCGCCTACCGGTTGTCCGTACTGGTTAGTGTGTTGCGTCATCGCTCAATTCCTTTGTCAGAGAATACCTGTTGCACAGCGTGCCAGTTCGCTGGCATGTTAAAAAGCACCACATTCAGTGAAATTTATGGATCCACGAAGAATCATAATGAATGAGAGTGAATTGCACAGCCTGCTACTGGCACCGTTACTTCCCGAGGGCGCACTTACGCTACAGCAGCAGCTGTTACAACGCATTAAACAAGCCATTCTGACAGGCGCACTCTCCGCAGGAACGCCTTTGCCCTCAACACGTCAACTGGCTGCCGACCTTAAGGTGTCACGCAATACCGTAACCGGCGTCTGGGCACAGCTTCAGGCCGAAGGCTTTTTGATTAGCGATCGTCAGGGCAGCCGCATCAGTCCTTTCGCGCAACCGCCATCCTCCCCTAATCACGACGTCAGCGCCAGTGACCTTCTGTTACCGCCAAGAGTGGCGCAGCTTCGCTCCAACCACCGCCCCCTAAGCCAGGAGATGGCGCTGCGGCCCGGTGTTCCCGCGCTGGCACACTTCCCGCTGGCCCAGTGGCGACGAACGCTTAATCGCGTGATGCAGCATCAGCCACAGCAGCTCCTCGGCTACGGTGATCCGCTCGGCGAGCCTGCTCTGCGTGCCGCACTGGCCCAACATCTGGCACTGGCGCGCGGCGTCCGCTGCACACCGGAGCAAATCGTCATTACCGAAGGCGCGCAGCAGGCGCTGACGTTGTGCGTGTCTCTTCTAAGCCAGCGCGGCGACATAGGTTGGGTGGAAGAGCCGGGCTATCGCGGAGCAAAAGCCGCCATGCGCCTTGGGGATATGCGCGTTGAGCCTATTCAGGTGGATGCACAAGGCCTGGCTCCGCAAACCCGTGACTGGCAACAGCGCCCGCCGCGGCTGATCTACAACACCCCAACTCATCAATATCCTACAGGCGTGGTGATGAGCGCGCCTCGTCGTATGGCTCTTCTCGCCACAGCGCGCCAACATCAGTCATGGATTATAGAAGACGACTACGACAGTGATTTCCGTTACAGCGGCGAACCGATCGCTGCGATGCAAGGCATGATGCAGCCATCATCGGTGATTTATGTGGGATCGTTCAGTAAAACGCTGTTTCCGGCACTTCGCATTGGATTTATGGTGCTGCCGCCCCAGCTATTGGCCCTGTTACGTCCGGCCTTGCATGAGCTACTGCGCGGGGGAAATCGCCCCGAACAGCAAGCGCTGGCCCAGTTTATTCACAGCGGGGACTACAGCCGTCATCTGAGCAAAATGCGTCGCCTCTATCGGCAGCGTCAAACCAGCTTGCGCGAAGCACTGTTGCTAACCCTGGGGACGCAGACGTCGTTGCTGGGCGGCGAGTGCGGCATGCATCTGGTATTGCGCCTGGCTGATACACAACAAGATGTAGAAGTGGTGGAGAGGCTGATGGCCAGCGGCTATGCGCCCGGTGCACTGTCGGGGTTTTATCTGGGAGAGGAAAAGCAACAAGGGTTGGTGCTCGGGTATGGCAACAGCAGTACCAGTCAAATCATTGCCGGCGTCGCGCGCATCGCGCAATGCCTGGACGTGAAGTAGCGGCGGCCTGATAGCCGCCGCGACAAAGGATTAACCTTTGAAGAAGATATCGCCTGATTTACCCATCACAATCTTGCCGCTGTCGTCGGTGATCAGGATGTAGTTGGCATTGATATAAGCCCAGTGTGTACCAGGCTGCGGTGCTGGCAGGTGGCGTGGCTGCCACTCCACAATGGTGTACTGCTTTTTACGATACTCATCGGGTACCACATCACCGACTTTGTACTCTTTGTAGTCGATAATGATGGTATTCAGATCGTAATTATTTTGCCCGGCAGGGGCATCTTGCATCCCGTTCTGCGATGGGCGAATAGGTGCCACATCACCGCTGGATTCGGCTGGTTCATTGCTGGCCGGGGCATCCACTGCCGGAGCCTGAGTTTGTGCGTCGGGTGCGGTCTGCTGCACCTGAGGTGGCGGTGGTACGTTATCCGTTTGCTCGCCTTCAGCCAGTGCGGCTGGAGTCAGGCTCAAAGCGCCCAGAAAAATTCCTGCAGAAAGAAGGGTGACGTGTGTCCTGCGCATTGGTGATTTCCACTCTGGTTAATTATTAACTGTCCAATTTACTGACAAGTGCAGCACGCACAAGGTTCCCCCGGCGCGTTTTGCGCGTCAAATTTCGCTGCACAGCATACCTCAGCAAAAGCGACTTTTGGCGCAGTAAAATTGCAAGCAACCATGTTCGTTACTCTGCCTGATTCTTCTGTGCCAGGTCCATCAACAGAGCAATGCCCAGATAGTTGCTCCAGTTAAAGGCATTTTGCAGTACCACAATCGCATTGCCATTTTGCTTATCAAATCCGATAAAGCTGGAGTAACCGCCAATGTAACCCACCTGGTAAGTGATTTTCTGATCACCATAGGTGTCTGTTACCCAGGCAATATTCTGCGACTGATTGCCATGTTGCTCGTAACCGTGATTGACCTGCGCAAAAGCGGCGTTGATGGGTGCGCTGGCGTCATTGTGCAGATGCGCATCCAGATAGCGGATTAAATCACGTGCGTTGCTATACAAACTGGCGGCGGCCACCATGTTATTGCTGAATACCCAATCCGGCGTCAACTCACCACGCGGAATCAGCTTTGGCTGGTCGCCCGCATGGCCCAGCGCACGCATCGGATAGCCACGCAGGCTTTGTGGTTTGAAGCTGCTGCTGGTCATGCCCAGGGGTTGGAACAGATTGTGTTGCGCCAGGCTTTCGATGCCCTGATGCAGACGATGCTTCAGAATATAGCCGAGCAGCGCATATCCCAGATTGGAATACTGCGCCGCGGGTTTTGCTGGTGCGTCAAAATCAGCCAGATAGCTCAGCACTGCATCGCTATCGAGGTTGCCGTAAAAATTCTCACCGCTGCGCAGATACGCCATGAATTTCATAAACATCGGCAAATCCATATCCTGACGCGGCAGGCCAGAGGTGTGCGTGACCAGTTGCAGCAGCGTAATGCGTTTTGCATCTTCACTGAGCGGCACTTCCGGCGGCAGCAGCGTAGCAAGCGTATCGTTCCAGCGCAGCTCGCCGCGATCTACCAGCTCAATGATCACCTCCGCCGTTATGCCTTTGCTGAGCGATCCAAGCGCAAACAACGTATCGGGTGTGATCGGATAACGCTGTACCGCATCAGTTACGCCAAAACTATAAAACTGCGCAGGCTGGCGCTGATGGATAATCGCAATGCTGATGCCCGACACCTGCTTCTGCTGCATGTAGTGCCGCACGATGTCATCGACGTTTTCATTGAAGGTCGCATGGGAGAGATAGACTTTATCGCCGACCGGCGCAGAAGTTTGTGACAGCGTGCCACAGGCGCTCAATAGCAAACTGAAGCACAACAGCAGCGATCGCGGAATGATGCAGCGCATCACCGATTATTCCTGGTGAAAGTTTTCATAGCAATTGATTTATAAGATATTTTTTATTTTTAGCAAAACGTGCGATGGGTGTTTGTGGCGAAATATAACACAGAAGATGAGAATCGCCACCTGCCAGAAACAGGTGGCGAGGGGGGATTATGGGTTGACCGGAATCACCGAACCTTGATAGTGCTGGTTGATAAATTCAGCAGTTTGCTTTGACTCCAGATCTTTGGCTAATTCGAGAATACGCGGATCGTGGGCCAGTTTTGGCGTCGTCACCAGCACGTTCGCATACGGATTATCTTTTGCCTGCTCCAGCGCCAGCGCATCTTTCGATGGCACTAACCCCGCCTGCAACGCGTAGTTACCGTTAATGATCGCCAGTTGCGCATCATCCAGTGCACGCGGCAGCTGTGGCGCTTCGATTTCAATGATCTTGAGGTGATGCGGATTGTCACTGATATCCGCCGTTGTCACCAGCGAACTGGCATTGCTGCCCTTGAGCTTAATCAGACCGCTATCCTGCAGCAGATACAGCGCACGGCTGAGGTTCGTGACATTATTGGGCACGGCAACCTGCGCGCCATCAGGCAGATCTTTCAGGGATTTAACTTTATGCGAGTAAATGCCCAACGGCTCAATATGCACCGTCGCCACCACTGCAAATTTCTCCCCCAACGCTTTTTCCTGATCGCGCAAATAAGGCACATGCTGGAAGTAGTTTGCATCCACATCGCCGCGCGCTAACAGTTCATTGGCGTTGAGATTGCCGTTGAGCTCAATCACCTTCAGATCGAGCTTTTTATCGGTTTGTTTGATGTGGTTGAGGATTTCGCTGTGCGGCACCGGATCGGCCGCCACACGTAAGGCAGCTGCCGAAGCATAAGTGCTGAATACTGAGAGCAGAGCCAGGGTTGCTATCACCTTTTTAGTCATGTGCTTTCCTTACTTTTATTATGATTGAACAGTGTTCTGGGCGTCGGCGTAGTAACGCGCTGCCACGTCGCGATGCGATCGCAAACGCCCTTTGAGATAGTTCAAGCCCACTTCACGCAGCAAGGGATTGGTGGGATCGCTGGTCGGCCCGTGCGCTTCTGCCGCCAGCTGCGGCGGTAATTGATAAATCGGCACTTCGGCATCCAGCTGTGCACCGAGGAAAAAGGCGACGGAAACACGCTCTTTGCGTGCAGGTGGTGATACCACACGGTGAACCGTGGCACGCAGATAACCATTGGTCGCAATCTCCAGCAATTCGCCGATGTTCACCACAAAGGCGCCCGGTTTAGGCAGGGCATCCACCCAGTGACCCGGCGTCACTTCGACCTGTAAGCCGGGCTGTTCATCCTGTAGCAGAAACGTCAGGAAGCCTGAATCTTTGTGCGCGCCGACGCCCTGCTGGCTGGCATCGCTGGCCTGGCCGGGATAACGAATCAGTTTCACATGTTCGTTGGGATGCGTGCCATACAGTGCATCAAATGCATCTGGCGGCAGCGACAACGACTTGGCAAACGCACGCAGCAGGCGCAGTGCAATACCGGTCATCGCCTGCTGCCAGGCGTGGATTACCGGCCTGAGTTGCGGCAGCGCCTCTGGCCATAAATTTGGACCCTGCAGTCGCTTCCATGCGGGATCGCCCGCTTGTAACGCTAACGCCACACGTTCCGCGCCAATATCAAACTGCTCGCGCTGGTCGCGTTGCTCGCGGGTATATTCCACGCCAGCCCGGTTGTAGCCGCGGAAATGCGGTGAGTGGATCATCGAAACGCGCTGCTTCTCCTCATCCGGCAGGGCAAAAAATGCCTGCGTGATGCTTTGCACGTTCTGCAGCAACTGTGGATTGATGCCATGATTGATCAGGTAGAAAAAACCGACATCGCGCGCCGTGGTGCGCAGTTCGGCGAGATAAGGCGACTGATCAGCATCCGGGAGTTCCAGCAGTGCCAAATCCAGCACCGGCAATGTTTCTGCCATACAATTTGGTCCTTAACGCAGTAAAGTTCTGCGTTTACGCTGCCACTGGCGTTCCATTCCAGCCAATACTGTTGCGCAATATGTTATGGCGAATGATTTTTAGGAAAGCTTCAGCAATCTATATGCAAAAAGCGGTAAATCCGTGCCGCTTACCGCTATAATCGCGCCGTCAAAATTTTGCCTACCCGCACCGCACAGGAGATGCCGTATGAACCAAGGCCCGTTAACCGAGAAAGAACTGAACTGGCTGGAAGATATGCTGGAGAAATACGGCAATGAACAGTCGGTGGTGGATACCTCCGAGCTGGACGGCATGCTGACAGCATTGCTCTCTGGCCCGAACGATATCGAACCGAGTGAGTGGCTGGTGGCGCTGTGGGGCGACAAGAAACACATTCCCAAATGGGCCAACGAGCGTGAAATGGATCGCTTTATGGCGCTGATTTTCCAGCACTTCAACGACATTGCTGAGCGTCTGGCTGATTTTCCGGATCAGTTTGATCCCTTGTTTGGCATGCAGGAGATGGAAGGTCAGGAGTTCACTGTAGTGGAAGACTGGTGTTATGGCTATCTGCGCGGCGTAGCGTTAGATCAAGATTGGGATCAACTGCCAGAGAGCCTGCACCCGGCAATGGCCGCCATCACGCTGCACGGCAGTGAAGCTGAATTGGCAAAGCGTGAAGCGTTCTCGCCAGAGGAGTTTGAGGCCAGCATTGACGCTATTCGCCCGGCGGCGCTGGAGTTGCATGAATACTGGCAGGAACAGCGCATGGCACAGCCCGATCCGGAACCCCAATTGCCACACTTCGCGGGCGAGAAAACCGGTCGTAACGATCCCTGCCCGTGCGGCAGCGGCAAAAAGTACAAACAGTGTTGCGGTAAATAACGCCACATCACCGTAAGAGGGCGCCAGGTCGCGCCCTCTCCTCAATCTACTTTCTATGCTGCAACTTCACTGAACCCAACTTAAGTCGTGTACGGCCATGAGGCCCACGTGCTGGCTTTTCGCAAAATCTCCCAACGCATTAAGAGGCGGGCTTCACCGCAGTGACCAGGGTCGGCAATTGCCATGCACCGCCAGCGCGAATCGCACGACACATGCCGGTGGTAGCATCACTGCTCTGCACGAAATCCTTGCCATCCCATACCCAGGCCGCTGTACTCCAGCAGTCGCCAATGCCGCGCCCTTTCTGTGCCTCGGAAATCATGCCTTCGCTGTAATCTGAACCGGAATCGGTGATCAGTTGAGGTTTACCCTGCAACGCACGATCCATTAGCCAATAGCCATAGCCTTCGTTATAGGCACCGCGCCAGCACAGCGCGGCAATCAGCACATGCGTATCATCCACTGGCGTTAACGTGAGCGGCTCAGCGCCCTCTTCAGGTTGATCATCCGTAGGGTCCAGATTATCGCAGCTGTCGTCATCGGTCAGCGAAGCAATCAGCTTCGGCTTGAGCAACGCCAGTTCATCCGCACTCAACGGACGAGGCGCGGCTTTCTCAACTTTGACCTGCTGAATCACCGGCATTGCGACCGCCGCTGGAACACTGTTTTCAGGCTTATTGCCCTTGCGCACCAGCGCGCCAGGCGTACTCAGACGACCCTGTGCATCGTCCATCTTCAGCAGCGTGGCAAAGGCACCATTGCTGGAAAGCTCGAACGGCTCTTCGCCGCCGCGAAACTCCACTTTGCTACTGCCTTTGATGGCATTAATCAGCGCCAGCGTTTGCGCATCGGTCAGCGTCCACTCATCGTTCTCGGCTTTGGTGACCTCGCCCTGCGCGTGATCATCAATCCACAGCGCCAGTGCATCCACTTGCCTGGAGTCATCATCGCCAGTATCGGCCAGCACCACGCGTCCATGGGTCGGTGCATTGGGCCCGCCCTCACGTGTGAGCAGGACTGAACCACCCGCGCCCTCTTCAGCGCTGTAACCCGCAGCGCGGCAGGTTAAGGTATTGTCGCAGGCGAGTTCCCAGTCTTTATGGCTGAAGGAGACGCCATCTTCATCTGCCAGCAATGGCACGCTCAAACTGGTGAGCAGCGCGAACGCCAGCAGCAATCGGGTTTTCATGCCATCACTCCATAACGGTAAAGGTGGCTAGTGTGATGATTTTTAGTGCGCGGGAGAAGTGAATTTTTTGCGCTGATAGATTTTCCATGATCCTGCGTGATAATGACGCCACACCAGTGAATCGGATGCCCCGCAAGAAAATAAAACTCACTATTTCCTCTTTTTTGAATAGATTTTTTTAATAAGTGAACGGCAACTGGCGCGCTGATATTAGAGCAGAAAAGGAGTCTGAAGTGGCATGACCGCTGGGTTGATGGAAACATCGGCGTTAACGTTTCACGTAATGAGCCACATTGGCTTGAGTGGAACGCGTTATTTGGTCAGGTATTGAACGACTCAAAGCTTGCGCACATACTCTCATCACATTCATTGAACGCCCGATGCCTTATGACAATTGCCAATATTAATCCTGCCATGCTCAGTTGGTCCCGCGAACGGGCAGGTTTTACCCTGGATAAATTGGCACAAAAGTGCGGCATCAGCCTGGAACGTCTACAGGAATGGGAAAGTGGCCAGCAACCCTTAACATTCAATCAGGCAATGGCGTTTGCTGGCAAAGTACATGTTCCCTTTGGCTACCTTTTCCTGCCCCATCCTCCCGAAGAACAACTGCCCATCCCAGACTTGCGCACAATTGGCAGCAAAGGGCCACTGCGCCCAAGTGCTGAATTGATCGACCTGCTGAAAGTTATGCTGATGCGCCAGGAATGGTACAGAGAGTACTTACAGCAACAGTTAATTGCGGCACCCAATATTAGTGGGCGTTTTACCGTCGGCAGTTCAGCTAACGCGATAGTTGAGGATATGCGCCACAAGCTTAATCTACCGGCGCACCCAACACGCGGTACCTGGGAGAGCTATTACAATGAATTGATAAAGCGTATCGAAGATCTCGGTATTCTGGTAATGCGAGCGCCTTATCTCAATCATCATACGCGTCCTTTCAACGTGGATGAGTTTAGAGGATTCGCCATTGCGGATGATTTTGCTCCCATTATTTTCATAAATCATGCAGATACACCCGGCGCTCGACTATTTACGTTAATTCATGAGCTTGGTCATATCTGGATTGGACAATCCGGTGTTTCTGATGGAGGCACATCAACTCACAGACAGGAAGAAATCCTGTGCAATGCCGTTGCTGCCGAATTCCTGGTTCCGGCGAGTGAATTCCTCTCTTTATGGAATACCTATAAGGAAAACTGGCGCGAAAATCTTGCCCCGCTGGAAGGGCATTTTCATGTCAGTTGTTGGGTCATCGCCCGCAGAGCTTTGACACTTCAGTTGATTTCCCATGAGGATTATCAGCAATTTATCCAAGAGCAGAAACTTGCCCATCAACAGCGCAGTAAAAATGATAGCGGCGGTCCCAGTTATTTCAGAACGAAGAAGGCACAAATAAGCCCCTCTTTTTCTCGTGCTGTCTTAAGCCAGGCACTGAGTGGTCAAATGTTATTACGTGAAGCCAGCGATTTGCTGGATGGTATGCAGCCTTCCAGGCTATCAAAATTTGCAGAGGAGATGGGGCTTTGAAATATTTGCTGGATGCAAATACTTATATCATGGCGAAAAACTTTTATTACGGAATGGATATTTGCCCCGGCTATTGGGAATGGCTGGATAAACAGTTTGCATTCAACATTGTCGGCAGCGTAGACATGATCGCCCGCGAATTACGAGACGGAAATGATGAGCTATCAGACTGGGTAAAAGCGAGGCCTGCACATTTCATTGCTAATGATGATCATGATACCCAGCTGATTTTTCAGCAAATAGTGGAAGGTGTAATGAAAGCCGATTTCAATCCAGGGTCACGCGATTTATTTCTGGCAAAAGCTGACCCATGGATTATCGCAAAAAGTAAAAGCATCGGGGCTACCGTTATCACGCATGAACTTCCTCTGCCTGCAAACGCACGCAAAGTGAAAGTGCCCAATATCTGCCGCCAATTTGGTGTTCCTTGCATGACCACATTTGAGTTTTTAAGAAAGCTCAACGCGCGTTTCGTGCTGGAACGGCACGATTAATAACCGCAACTGCACGTGAAGTGATCGCGCGGCGTTGGTATTACTCATACAGCCAACGCCCTGCTTTGGCGGATTCAATCAGCATACCCAGGGTAAAGTCCGGCACCACCGGGACTTCTCGCTTATTGAAGGGATTCAGGATCTGCGCCAGTGACGGTTCGTCCGGATAGTAGGTATCAATCATAAATCCGCCGCGATCCACCTCGAATTCGCTGAAGAACTCGTCCATTAATGCCTGCGCTTCTTCGCGCTCGAAGTTAAGATCGGTATCGATATCGATCTGTGGCGTCAGCGTTTTTTGTTTAAACAGATAGACGCCGTCGTAGCGACGCACTAATTCGTAGATACGCTGGTCGATTTCGTCGGTCATGATCCACCTCCTGTTTAACGAGCGGCTATTCTGCCATGCAATCTCATCCGCCTGGTAGCGTAAAAGATAGCGCGGTGCCGCTACGCAAACGCATCGGTCACAGCATCCATGGCATCCAACTCTTCACGGCTTAGCAGTTTCTCAATATTCACCAAAATCATCATACGATTATCCACCACACCCAGACCCAACAAATAACGACTGGAAAGCGCTGCCGAGACATCTGGCGTGGGTTTGATCTGCTCGTGATCCAGTGACAGCACGTCCACCACGCCATCCACGACAATACCGACAATGCGGTCGCTGAGATTCAGCACAATCACGACGGTGTTCTCATTCTGGTGAACCACCTGGAGGCTGAACCGCACGCGCAAATCTACAATCGGCACGATGACACCGCGCAGGTTGGTCACACCGGTGAGAAAGTCCGGCGCATTGGGCACGCGCGTCGCCCGGTCGCAGCCACGGATCTCCTGCACTTTGAGAATATCGATGCCGTACTCTTCATCGCCGAGACGAAAAATCAGATACTCCTGCGCTGCCGTATCACTCTGAAGCGCTTTCGATAATGTCATGCTGCTACCTCCTGTTGGCTGACACGCAGACGGTCAGCGTTTTCCTGTGGATGCGCTAAGGTTGCCAGCTCAACCACATCCAGAATCAGCGCCACGCTGCCATCACCGAGAATGGTGGCAGCAGATACGCCGGTCACTTTGCGATAGTTTTGTTCGAGGTTTTTCACTACCACCTGCTGCTGGCCAATCAGCTGATCGACCCACAGCGCGTAGCGGCAGCCGGCGCTCTGCACAATCACCACGATGCCGTTATCACTCGGGGCTTGCCCGCTTACCGAAAAACGCTGACGCAGCATCACCAGCGGTAAATACTCGCCACGCACCTGCAGCAAACGTTCATCACCCACATAGCGGTACAGCATCTCCTCCTGCGGCATCAGCGATTCCATCACCGCACCCAGCGGCAACACATAAATCTCCTCGGCTACCCTGACCAACATGCCGTCGAGGATCGCCAGCGTCAGCGGCAACAGGATGCGGACTGTGGTGCCCTTTCCCTGCCGCGATTGCACTTCCACATGGCCGCCCATCGACAGAATATTTCGCCGCACCACATCCATACCCACGCCGCGCCCGGAGACATCGGTGACACTTTCTGCGGTGGAGAATCCGGCGGCGAAGATGAGCATCCACACTTCGTCATCGCTGAGCGTGTCGCTAATGCTCATGCCCTGAGATCGCGCTTTGGCGAGAATTTTTTCCCGGTTCAAGCCCGCGCCATCATCGGTCACTTCGATCACGATATTGCCGCCGTGATGTTCAGCGGAGAGCGTCAGATTGCCGGTGCCCGGTTTGCCCTGGGCAATGCGCTGCGCTTTGGCTTCAATACCGTGGTCGAGACTATTGCGCACCAGATGAGTCAGCGGATCGATAATGCGTTCAATCAGGCTTTTATCCAGCTCGGCGGAACCGCCTTTCAGCGTCAGCTCAATCTCTTTGTCGAGACGCGAACCGAGATCGTGCACCAGACGAGGAAAACGGCTAAAAACGTAGTCCATCGGCATCATACGAATCGACATCACCGACTCTTGCAGTTCACGCGTATTGCGCTCCATTTGCGCTACGCAGTTGAGCAGCGCGTCATGATTGGCGTTATCCAACGTTTGGGTAAGCTGAGACAGCATCGCCTGAGTGATGATCAGCTCGCCGACCTGATTAATGATTTGATCGACTTTGCTAACGGCAACACGAATGCTGCTGGATTCCTGGCTGGCCGCACGCGGCGCGGTAGAAGGCGTGGGTGCCGGGGGTATAGACGTGGCCGTAGAAGTGGCTGGCACCGGAGCTGTAGAAGTGCCCGGGGACGCGGTTGGCGCCGGAGCAGTAAGCGGCACCGTAGATGTCGGCGCAGAAGGTGCAGCCAATACGGAAGCCGTGGGCTCGGGTTCCGCAGTCAATGTGGGGGCGGCAGGTATGGCGACCACCGGTTCAATAGCGATCTGCGTGTCATTCAGCACAAAACCAAGCACCGCACGAATATCGTCGGCTGGCGTAGCGGTGGCGAGCACCACTTTCAGGCTTTTCGACGTCTGCTCCTGGTGGCGCAGCGATCCGAGGTTTTCCAGCTCTTGTCTGAGCAGCGTTTGTTCGCCTTCTTCGATATCACTCAGCGTAATGCATAATTCAGCTTCAGCGGCATCACCTGCTACCGCAGCTGGCTCGGCAGCCTCAAGCGCAATCTGCCGCAGGGCTTCGCAGATGTATTGAAAGCGCGCCTCATCGGGCGGCTGAGACGCGCGGTACGCGGCAAGCTGGTTTTGCATGATGTCTTTGCTCTCCAGCAACAGCTGAACCGTTGCCCGGTTAAGCCTGCGTTCACCGCTGCGCGCCTCATCCAGCAGGTTTTCCAGCAGATGGGTGGTTTTCTGCAGCGCATCAAAACCAAAGGTGCCCGCCCCGCCCTTCAGCGAGTGCGCGGCGCGAAAGATGGCATTGAGCTGCTCGATATCGGGCGCGGTAATATCCAGCTGCAACAGGTGCAGTTCCATCTCTGCCAGCAACTCTTCAGCTTCACTGAAAAATATCTGAGAAAAATCATTCAATTCCATCGGAGTGTCCTTCAACAGGCTGAATGGAAGCATCCTGCAATAGGGCATCAGGGTGCTGCGCGAGGGTATTTTCCATCTGGATCTCCTGCTCTTTCATGTGGCTGAGGACAAGAATGCTGATGCGGCGATTACGTGGATCGTCTGCCGTGCTCTCTTCCAGCGGCATACGGCTGGCGGTGCCAATCACCCGCAGAAAACGTTCATCCGCCAATCCGCCATGGGTCAGCACGCGTCGCGTGGCGTTGGAACGTCCCGCTGACAGTTCCCAGTTGCTGTATCCACTGACACCGCCCGCGTAGGGCAGCGAATCGGTGTGGCCGGTCAAACTGATCGCATTCGGCAACTCGTTGAGCAGCGGCACCAACGCCTCCAGAATGCCCAACATGTAGGGTTCGGGCTGCTCGCTGCCCAGCTTAAACATCGGGCGCTGTTGCGAATCGGTAATCTGAATCAGCAGACCATCTTGCGTGAGCGTCAGCAGCAGATTTGACTGGAAATTATTCAGTCGGGGATCGGTGGCAATCATCTGCTGCAGTTTCTGTTTTGCCCGCTTCAGGCTCTCCATCTGGCGCTTTAACGCATCCAGCCTGCTTTTATAGACCTCGCCCTGCTGTTTAATCAGGTCATCACCGCCGCCGGGAATGACGCTGTCGCTGAGACTGGCTTTGTTGCCCTGCGCCAGCGTGGTCTTTAACGGGGTGCGAAAGTAATCGGCAATCATTTCGCGTTGCTGCGCGGTGGACTGCGACAGCAGCCACATCACCAAAAAGAACGCCATCATCGCGGTGATGAAATCGGCATAGGCGATTTTCCACGTGCCGCTGTGATGGGCATGCTTATGCTTTTTGCGGCGACGAACAATGATGACCGGGCTGCCGTCCTTCATGCGCTGGCGTCCGACGGTTTCATTTTGCTGGCATTCGATTTCACACTGCGCACGTGTTCTTCCAGCTCTTCAAAGGAGGGACGTTCGCTGGTGAAGATAGTTTTGCGACCAAATTCCACCGCAATCTGCGGCGCATAGCCATTCAGGCTGGAGAGCAGCGTGACTTTGATGCACTGCAAAATTTTGACCTGATCGCTGCTCTTCTGCCGTAACAACGTGGCGAGCGGCAATACAAAACCGTACGCCAGCAGGATGCCGAGGAAGGTGCCCACCATGGCGTGGGCGATCAGTACGCCCAGCTCGGAGGCCGGGCGATCGGCGGCGGCCAGCGCATTCACCACCCCCATCACCGCTGCCACAATACCGAAAGCAGGAAAGCCATCACCCAGCGTATTCATGCTGTTGGCCGGCACTTCCAGCTCCTCTTCGCAGGTTTCAATTTCTTCGTCCATCAGCGCTTCAATTTCATGCGCATTCATGCTGCCGGCGATCATCAGGCGGAAATAATCCAGCACGAAATTTTTCAACTTTATGGTAATTACCAAAGGTGCCGGACGTATCGCTGAAGTCGGCGCGCGTTTCACGCTGGATGGCATGCCCGGCAAGCAGATGGCGATCGACGCCGATCTCAACGCCGGTTTGATCGGCGAAGACGAAGCCAAGCGCCGTCGCAAAGAGGTGACGCAGGAAGCGGACTTTTACGGCTCAATGGACGGTGCCAGTAAATTTGTGCGCGGCGATGCGATTGCCGGACTGATGATCATGGCGATCAACATCATCGGTGGCCTGATCATCGGCGTAATGCAGCATGACATGACCATGGGCGTGGCGGGTGAGACTTATACGCTGTTGACCATTGGCGATGGCCTGGTGGCACAGATTCCAGGGCTGGTGATCTCCACCGCAGCGGGCGTGGTGGTGACGCGCGTGGTCAACGATCAGGATGTGGGCGAGCAGATGGTGGGCCAGCTGTTTACCTCTCCACGCGTGCTGACGCTGGCTGCTGTGGTGATTGGCTTGCTGGGGCTGATTCCCGGCATGCCGAACATCGTTTTCCTGCTGTTTACTGCCCTATTGCTCGGTTTAGCCTGGTGGCTGCGCGGCCGCGCCCTGCAGCAACCGGCAGCGGGTGCTTCGCCCGTGACGCGGGCAGAAAGCGAGGCTGCGCAGGTCAACGAAGCAAGCTGGGCTGATGTTCAGCTGGAAGATGAGCTTGGACTGGAAGTCGGTTATCGCCTGATCCCGATGGTCGATCACGAGCAGCAAGGCCAGTTGCTGACGCGCGTGCGCGGTATCCGCAAAAAATTCGCCCAGCAGATGGGCTTCTTACCCCCTGCAGTGCATATCCGTGACAACCTTGATTTGCCGCCGACTCGCTATCGCATTCTGCTCAAAGGCGTTGAGATCGGCCACGGCGAGATCCAGCCCGACCGCTGGATGGCGATCGATCCCGGCTGTGCTGAAGGTGAGATTCCCGGCACGCCGTGCATCGAGCCCACCTTTGGATTGCCCGCGTTATGGATCGACGAGGTGCAGCGCGAACTGGCGCAAACGCTGGGCTATACCGTGGTCGATCCGAGTTCCGTGGTCGCCACCCATCTTAATCATCTAATCTCGACCCATACCGAAGAGCTGTTTGGCCGTCAGGAAGCACAGCAGTTGCTGGATCAGCTCAGCAAACATGCCCCGAAACTGGTGGAGGATCTGATTCCCGCGGTCATCAGCCTGACCTTGCTGCACAAGGTGTTGCAGAACCTGTTGGCAGAGCGCGTGCCGATCCGCGATATGCGCACCATTATCGATACGCTGGCGGAGTTTGCCACGGCCAGCAGCGATGCCGATGAACTTACTGCCCGCGTGCGAGCACGTCTGGCGCGCGCCATTACACAGCAGTGGTTCCCCGGCGAAGAGGACATTCAGGTCATTGGGCTGGATGTGTCACTGGAACAGCTGCTGGTACAGGCCACGCAAAGCGGCAGCGCCATCGAGCCGGGCATTGCCGAGAGCCTGATGAAACAGACAGAGCAGGCGCTGATGCATCAGGAAGGATTAGGTGCGCCGCCGGTGCTGTTGGTGAATCCGGCGCTGCGCCTGATGCTGTCGCGCTATCTGCGCCGCATGTTCCCGCAGATGGCGGTGCTCTCCAGTCAGGAGATCAGTAGCCAGCGCAACGTGCGGATGACGTGGCTGATTGGGGGGAAAAGCTGATGCGATGTGATAATTGCAAAAAATCGGAGTCGCGTCGGTTCTGGATCAATGGAGGTAAAATCTGATGCGATGCTGGATGTGGTTTGGGCTGCTATTATTCTCGCCGCTGGCGCTGGCTGCGGAAGGTTCATGGAGCAGCCAGAGCTTTGGCGGCGTGATGACTCAGGGTAAACAAGTGTTTAAAGGCCGTCCGGTACAACCCGCCGTACCACCTCCTGCGGGCGCGATGGCCAGGCATCTGGCATGGCGCATCGCCGTCGATGGGCCCGTACCAATGGGGTTTCAGGTACAGGTCTGCGGTGGCGGTCGCTGCGTGAAGCTGCCGGGATTGCGCGGAGAGATGGCACTGCCGCACGGCTTTCCGGCTGGCGGACCGTTATGGTTTGAGTATTTTTCAGCGGTGCGCGGCACGATAGCGCCAGCGGTTACGGTGTTGAGTAATCAGGTGACGGTGGGGTATTGGGTGCGGTGAAATCGATGCTAACTGTCTGAGTAAAATCATCTGAGAAGGTGGGATGAGATTCTCGTGGTCTCTTCATCCATAAGTGTGAGGTCAAAGCACTGTTGTATCTGCCCTGCAATTGCAAATCTAAGGCTTGCCGGGTATTATTTGAACTTCGGATGGTTACAGGGATTTTGGCAACAAAATCGCATCCCACTTCCTGGTAACAGGTTCGTCCATGACGATAAAGTGTCCTGACCTGCCTCAAGGTAGCTGAGACCCCCGTAAGGGGGTCGCTGCTTTCTCAGTCCAGAAAAATTCAGTTTTAAAATCTATTTCTCGCCTCTTTCGGTCCCGTTTTACTTCGTGGACTTTTGGCCGTATCCATCGCAATTTTAAAGATGCTTAATGATTTGTTTGGAATTGATTCGCCAGACGAACCGGGGCCGGTGCGGGCAAAAAAAGCGGAGAGAATGTGCATGCGTAACAACCGTTTTTCTTTGTAGAAGGCGATGCATATCTTGTAAGGCTCTATAAGGCCAGTCGCGCTATTCATCATATCTAGTGTGAAAAATTTTTCAGCCACGGTGTGATACACACGCATGGAAGGCAGGTTGGTCAATATGTGCCTGATATGTTTTGAGGCCAGATAGCGCTCCAAACATACGGTGATTTTTTCTCGCCCATCTTCGTAAGAGACTGGGATATTGTAGGGCGTACCTCTTTTGCAAAACAATGTAGGCCATACGTCACCACAAAGGTATAGGTGTGATTAATGCCTTGAAAGGTCATTTCATGTGCGTTGAGATGCGCAAGAGAATGCAATTTTCCGTCATATTCAAAAGCTGGCCAGCTCTGAATTGATTCAATCTGATACTTTGCCACTGTTCATTACCCGTTTGCTGGTAAATAGGCTCGCTACCCCCACAACACGGCAACGTAGTGTCAGATATTACTGTTTAAGGCTCATGCCTTCCATCATAAATTAACAATAAAAACATTGAGTTATATGTTTTCGTTACAGGATTATTGAAGATTTTTTCTTTTAGAGGGAGTGTGGATTACTGAATTTCAGACACAAAAAAAGCCGCTCGTAAGCGACTTAATTTTGCATCAATCGATGGTGCCGAAGGTCGGACTCGAACCGACATGTATCTCTACGGTTGATTTTGAATCAACGCGCTCCTAAATCATTGATTTCATCAACAATTTAGAATGAGCCTACGGCTTACCATACCAATTTCGCCATGAGATTGCCCCGACAAAATAACCGGGGTATTCATGATTTACAAGAGAGATCGTTATCTGATTCTTGATCCATGCGGAAACTACATGGTTCGCATTGCTTTACCCGAATACATGCAAGGGTATTTCAGCGGCAAGAAGAACTTTATTAAATCCACTGGCACACGCGACATTAGACAAGCGCGTTTAGTCCGTGACGCCATCGCGGTTGAGTTCTCAAGGTTGAGGGAACAGCTTCAGCCAAAACCCAGCGGCACAAAGATGGAACGGATCATTAATGAATTACGTCAGGTGGGCGCTTACGCTAAAGAGAATCCGATCCCATTGGGCGAAGTTGCCCTAACTTGTCCATCCTTGCTAAAGCTCCTGGATCTGTACTTGCTCCAGTTCAGTGAGAAACGAAAGCTAACTACCCTTTCCAAGACAAGCAAATCCGTAGAGGTGTTACTCGGACATTTGAAGAAGAAAGATGTGCAGCTCAAAGACGTGAACAGAACTACGGTAACGGGCTGGCTGGATAAGCTGAAGAAAGAAAAGGCACCGCAGACGATACAAAATTATATCAGCGCCCTTGCTCAGATTTGGGATCTGGCTAAGAACCGGTATCACGATGCACCACAGGATAACCCCTGGCGCGGTCATGCGCTGGAAGCGAAAAGCAGCAAAGTTAGCTATGAAGTATTTGCGCCTGGTGAGTTAGCGAAGGTCTACAACCTGCTTGATGATGAAATGAAAGCAGTAACGCTTATCGGAATGTATAGCGGGATGCGACTTAACGAGATCTGCTCACTGAAGACAGCAAACGTTAAGACGATTGAGGGTGTGCTGTGCTTTGAAGTGATGGTAGGTAAGACAAAATCGGCGGCCAGAATCATCCCTGTCCACAGTAATTTAATTGAACTGGTTACTAAGCTTCTCCAGCGCCCCTATGAGGGCTTCTTGTTCTACCATGCATCAATCACAGACCGTGCAGACGGTAAGCGCTCTACGTGGCATACACAGCGATTCACAAGGGCTAAACGTAAGGCATTGGGTGAAGCAGGAACAGAGCGAAAAGTGTTCCATAGCCTGCGCCATGAGTTTGCTCAACAGCTTGACCGATGCCAAGTGCCAGAAGACAGGATCGCGCTTCTTATGGGACATGAGCGAGGCAATACCGAAAGTTTCAAAACATACTCCAAGAATTCGGCCTCATCTTTGGAGTTATCGGGTTATGTCGAGAAAATTAATTATGATTTCCTGCTATCCAGTTGAGTTAACAGAGTTCAAAAAACCATCCAAATAACCAACTGTGGATTTATACAGTTTTCACTAATCTATGGTCTTGTATTTCTCACGCTTCGCCATAACATAAACACCACATATAGTGCCATGCATTACTTATCGACACTATATGCATTATCTTTAATACCTCTGCTTAGGAGTTACACCAATGGCAAGTAATACAAAGCAAACTGGTGGTAGCGTGGCTTCATTGGCTGCCAAAACTCTCAACAATCCTAACGCTTCAGCAATTCAAAAAGCTCTTGCTGGTTCTGCGCTGTCACAGACTGGTTCAAGTAATCAGACTGGCGGCGCTATGGAACATAAAGCATCTGCTGCATTAAATAATCCAAACTCAGCGGCGTTAACTAAAGCTCTTGCTGCTTCAGTTCTATCTCAATCGAACAAAGGCCGTAAGTAATTTATAGGCGGGGAAACCCGCCTTTTTTATGTATTATTGACTATTAGATGACTCAACTCGATTATCGGTTTATTCGGGGTTAATTTTCCTGGCCGTTTTTTATTTCACATTAAATAAAAAAGCCCCACCCTCTATTAAAGGGAAGGGCTATAAAAATAGATGTTATTATGGTCGGAGTATGTGCTTTCGGCACACCTGTCCCCAGGTTACACCGACTTATCCCACAGGGATAAACCGTAAACGGTCATTGTTATTCGGTTGCCAACGCTTTCAAAACACACCACCCGCGACTAACGCGAGCTGATGCAGTGTTGATATTAATGTTAAAGTGTTTAGCAACCGCAGTAATATTGAGGAAGTTAGATAAATCTTCATCGTTAATTCCTGTCCAAATCACTGTTTGACCATCATCTTTTTCAAAGGTAATTTTCAATTTAAGCACCCTTATAGATGAGATAGAAATGCAGGGCTTGCATCATTAAGAGAAGCCCTACAAATAACCTATGCATAAATGTTATGAAGTCTTAGACCGTTACCGTAACTTTCATAATGCAGCCTGTTGCATGCACTACAGGAAGCAATGAAGATTCAAAATGAATAGTCATTTCACCCAGATCCGATTCAGTGGTGTAATTGAACACCTCTGCCGGGCCTGCATCACGGGCAAGGTAGGTATTACGGCTTGATGGGCCATAGATATGCTGATAAGCACCTACAGACTGATCGAACAGGGGTACGAATACCATTTCATTAGCTGCAATGTTATCAGTCAGTTCCACGTCCTCGCATTTGACAAAGTCCACGGACATGCCAGGGGCGCTGAACGTGCTCACGTTTCCGAGAATTTCACGGCGTTGCACGACCACGTTCCCTGAATCAAGCGGAGAGACGTACTGGAAATAACTCTTCATAGATGGAGAGAAACGTAATTTGTTATATGCCTGAGCCCCACAGAACACCACAATGCGGTTGATCTTAGAGAACAGACCGCCAGCAGCAGCGTTAATCTGATCAACAAAGCCGTTGATAGATTCCAGAACATCCAGAGACTGATCAGTCAGGTCAATTGTGCCTGTCAGGAAGTCACGATCAAATGAATCGTTATAGTCAATCAGCTTGTCCTGTGTGTATGGAGTGTTCAAGGTGCCTTTAAAGAGGGCAGCACTGTAATATTGCTCGACCGTTGCGGCATGGGCATCGGCATGCTTTTGGATTGTATCTGCAAGCAGTGAGGTGTAAGTCTCTTCTGAATCAGTTCCGAATTTACGGATTCCGGCCTGGAAATCCTGAGCAGAGATAGAATCTACTCGGGAGAAGCTAGGAAGTTCAATCAGGTATGAACTGTAAGAGCCTCGGGCAGTAGTATTGTAATCAGAGCCGTACCGGGAAGTAGGGGCGTTAATCAAACTACGAGTATCTTCGATCAATCTATCCACTGCGATCTTGACGTGGTCACTTGGAACCTTCTTGAAGATGCCTAATGTCTGCAACAGACGATTGCGTTGGACAACCTCAGAGAATGCAGGAACGAGATCCACATAGTTGTACATTGAGTAATTGAAAGCCATTAGTTGAATTCCTTTTCTATAAATTAGGTAACAATAAGATCTGGAGCGCCAGCAAAGCGCACGGTGTCATTAATAGCCAATAGCTCTTTAGCCTTGGAGACATCGTCAGCAATTAGATTGAAGTCTTTAATGTAAACGTGGGAGGCTGCTACAAGCAGATTGGTTTCAGTGTTAGCGCTGGCATACTCCAGGGATAAAAAGGCCTCTGTAGAATCACTAGAGACCAATGCACCTGAAGCGTCCAGCACTGAGCCGGGCGATACGTCTACAAGGGGGGTGATCTTCACAGTCTTTCGACTCCAAGGAGTGTTTTCCAGTGCCAGAATATCGCGGATTGTGCGTAGGTCATTTGTATAGCTTTGAAGCGCCATTTATTGATTTTCCTTAAAAAGTTTAACAATCTTAGCAATAGGATCAGTATTTAGTTCTGACTCTTCTTTTGCCTTCTTGTCTAATTTGATTTGTGCTGATTCTCCTAGAGCGTTAATAGTCTGGAGGACTTCAGCGAGACTTTTTTTAACCTTTGTAGGTTCATTGATATTTAGTTGTTCACCTGCATCAATCACGTCAATTGCGTTTTCTTTTGCGATGCGGGCAATTTCATTAGCAGTTTCAATATCTGCAAATAAAGTAATAGAGACCTTTCCATCTGGAAGTGCCTTCTTAATAATGTAATCTTTCAATTGGGTATTCCCTAAAAAAAAGGCCCGCCTAAGCGAGCCGATTTTAATCATTAAATTTGGAGAATTTAATATGCAACAAAAAAAACACAGAACGGGATGAGGAATCCCATTATACAGAGAGTAGAGTCATTGTATTTAGTTACAATGCCGATTAGCCCATAAACAGACTTAATCAACATTTAAAATAAATGGGGCCTAAGCATACCCCGTTATTACACTAGGTAATAATTTGTAAGGAATAAACAAAGGTGATGGCACTCACCTATTGAATTATTAGAGGAACGTTTTTAGATAATCAGCCTCTAATCCTATTATAGCCTGAAATGAATTAAAATGCAAGTATATACGTGCAATTGTGAATATAAATGCAATTATTAAGCATTTATATTACCTTTTGCAGATCATTTTGTTTTGATTTCTGCCTGCAAGCATTTAACACGATTGATTGCCTCCCTAGAGTTTTTGAAATCCTCCAGGAGATTATAAAGCCGTCTTATATATTCATTCTTTGCTGTCTGGTCAAGCATAGGACTTGATAGGGCTTCATCTGTGAGATCTTTTAAATCTTCAATCAGGTTATCCATTGAACTATGCATAACTTCATGATGCTTATTAATGTTACGACAGATCACTAACCCTAAATCTTTTCGGATCTCAGCCATTTTGTTAAAAAAGTGTTCATTTGTACTGTTCATTGTCATCGTTATTCTCCTGTTCCTGTATATGTCTTATAGGCTGTCGTCAAGTAGCTGCCGCGCGCGGAGTTTGCATTAGATAGTTCATCAATTATCCTGCTAATCAGTGTGGCCTGTTCGATGGAGATTTTAAAACGTCCTGACAGAATCCTGATACTTCTGTCTTCAAACCAACAATCTATAATCTGTCTGTACTGTCTATGCTTGCGGAGACTATGCAAAAGAGTTGGGTTATCCATTAATATGTTGCCCCGCTTATTTGCGTTTCTGTGCTTACTAAATTAATTCCAATTTCATTGCCCGTGCGGTTATAGTCATTCTCTACACGGTTAGCAAAGAGCCAGCCTAGGTATTCCTCTTTAGATTCCCAAAGTAATTGCCACTTTTCAGGACATTCAAATGTCACTTTCATCACTTTTCTGGGTTTGAAATATACGCCGGGGGAACTGGTAACAATCTCGGAAATGGTCTGTGATTCCTCTTCAGAGAGTGCTCCAGAATCTTCGTATGTGATGATTGTTTGGTATTGAGAAGGGACTGTATCGGTCTTATCTTGTTTCTTAGGCTTCCTAGAGCGCTTAGGTTTAGGCTTGCTCTTGTCGTAATAAAGTTCTACGTCTGATAAACCTGATTTTGTATAGTATGAAATATAACCTCCATTAGAGTTTGATTAGATTTGATAGAGGGGATGTTTTATCCCCTATTTGTTTAAGCTGCTTTGATTTCTTTAAGTAGTTGAGATACACGGCCTTTGCTCAAGTTAAGTTGTTCGGCAATATCTTTTTGTTTCATCCCCTGATTAAACAGGTTGATAACGTTATCTTTTGTTTCATTGCCTTTATCGCTTGTACGTGGTTTGCGCTCAATCTCTTTAACCCCCAGCATTTCAATAGTGCAATCCGGGAAATAGTTTTCTTGTAGATATTCAGCCATTGCCAGATCTGTGACTACAAAATTCAGATCACCTGTATAGCTCTTATCACGCAAGGCACTACGTGCAAAGAATTGCATAGCCTTCTCTGAGTTTTGTTCGTGGAAGCGCGCTTCTGCAATCTCTTTATAATCAAATCCCATAGCTTTGCAGAGTCGATGCATACACCTAGCCCTAGTTCCGCTGTCTCTGACGCTGGCAAGATACACAGCCTTTGTATAGCCCATGTAAGCGTCATCTGCGTTATCTGTCTCAATACCTTTCACCATTAATTCCTCCTTTGTTAATCCGTGGCAGTTATGCCCTGCATAAATATTTAATCCATATGAACTCATTGAAACTCTCTGGCCTCTATGCGGCTTAAACCACTCATCGGCAATAGTTGAGAATGGATAGTTGGTAAAGCCTTCTGAATCGTTATTAGTGGCATAGATAAAGCCTTGCCCCATCTTCCTTACAGTCATTGGCAGGATGGATTCTGTAAATTGTTTATACAGCTTTTGCTTTGATGCCGGATTCTTGAATACAACGGTGATATTAACTCTGGTAGTCTCTGTATAACGATTTCTTTCTACCGGAGGCCAATGGATATCATCAGCACGTTTACATTGAATTCCTAGCTGAAATCCTGCCTGAATAATAGATTCAGCTTTATGTACATTTGAACCTAACAATAAAAATTTTTTAGACCATTGCGAAGCCAGTAATAATGGATTAGGAAAAGTCGTTGCAAAGAAAACAGAATCTAAACATTCTCCCATTTCATCCTCTTCCCCATTATCATCTTCAGGTTGTTTTACTGGTCTATCTTCTGTGATAACCGCTGCACCTTGTAGGGCAGACCATAGAACATTTTTAATATGCTGAGAGGATGCGTGAGGCTCGTTATAGTATCTGGTTACCTCATCCCGGTACTGTTCATTTAAAAATAAAATCGTGGGATCATCTTCTGAAGGTGTTAACCACTTTGTAAACGGAAAGTTTTCTTCTCTGGCATCGGCATATGTAACTTTAGCAAAGCTAAAAAAATCATCAGTGGGGCTTTCATCAACAATGACATTCACATTTGATAGTGCTTCTTGCATAGATTCATCTAATGCAGCTTCTTTGCAATAGAGTGCAAATCCTTTATGTGTGCAAAGTATCAATTGAATGTGGTAATCAGGGGCTAAGGCTGATTTGATTAGTTGAACAATCTTAATGTGACCATTTTCACCGCTAACGACCTTTGAGTATATAATCGCTCTGGCCTTTAAATCATCTTCATATTGTTCAATAAGCTTGTTTGTAGGAAGTACGATTAAGGTTTTACCCTGAAACACTCCCGCCTTTAAGTTATTAAGAAGAGTATATGTCTTGCCTGCACCACAGATTGAGTTTACATAGTGGATCGGTTTTGTGCTGTCTTGTGTTTTGTTCTGTTGCAATGTTCCTCCTTTTAGTTTGTGGTTTCCTCTTGTTTGTTTTTGTTAGCTCTCAGGCTTCGTGCATCCGCTTTCACCCTTGCAGCTGCTTTAAGCAAGATTCCAGAGTTAATGATGTCCAGGTGCTTTTCATATTCATTAATAAGCTCCAGAGCATGATCTAACATTTCAGCTCTTAGCGGGTTATTTCGTTTTAATGAAGCATGTTTGTTGCACAGGATTTGTGTTCGGGTTAAGTCACCCATGCACCAAGCATGAAATACCTGATAGCAATTGTTCCATTTAATAGGTCGTCCCATTGTTTATTCCTCCTCTTAGGTTTATTCAATTAACCTACAGCCCCTGAGACTTGATAAAATCAGAGCTAGCATAGGTTTATTAGGATTGAATAGGTTGTTTATTCTGAAGTTGGTTTAGAAGGTACTTGTTATTAAAACTTAATTATCTTCTACATGAGTTAATGTATCATGGGTATTTATTATTTACCTAGAATCTTTACACAGAGCTTACAATTATCCTATTTACTTTTGTTAAAATATGGTTTAGGTGTCACTTTCTGGTTATTATACATTCAGTTATTGCATAATAATAGTAAATCCTTCGTGTAAGCCATTCTAAGAGGTTTTCTGTATTATCCATAAGAATGTATTAGCTGCGCTCTTACAGGCTCTTAGAATTGATTCTGTGAAGCCTTATGTTTGTTGTTATTTATTTTTCTATAATTATCTTGGTGCCAAAGGCAGCATTAGTTGACCTTAGCTGAGTGGGTTCAAACTCAGCATTTCTTTTAAGGGTCCATTTTTCCTGTAGAAAGAAGAGCTTTTACAGGAATTTTGGACCCATGAGGCAATCCAGAGGATTCCTTACGCCTCATTACTTTAGCCCTTAGTGTAAAAGCAGCGCTTTAGGGACAAGTTTATAGGATGAGGATTCATCCTTTAGGAGGAGTAAAAGTTTAGTTTTATTTTATACCTCTTATAATATCTCTCCTCCTGTGTATCAATCCCCTATAATAAAAGTAAACTTTGGGGATTAGGAATATGATTGCAGATGCCCAAGTCTGGGCGTAGGTAGGAAGACCGCCTTAACAGGCTGGCACTCTGTGCCACTCGCAAGCGAGGGAAACGTATAGCAATCATCTCTATAAGAGACTCAGGACAATCTCCGTTACACTCACCTGATTATCCAGACTCTCTAACTGTCATAACAGATTTATAATAATCATAAACCCGATTATCCTAAACCTGATGCCAGCTCTATGAGTAACAGGCTAAGCACAATCGATAAACCTGATTATGCATACCCTATAACTGTGAATAATCCAGATGATTAACCTTCCATTACATTACAGATTAACCACTGAATAACTCACAGACATAAGTAATAGACTGAACACAATTACTCATTACATTCCTAATCATGCTCATTCTCTAACTTACACTAATCATCACATGCTCAAAGCCTTTCGCAGTTCTGAAAGTGTAAGCGGTAACAAGCGCTGCTTTTGACCCCTGTTCCCGGAGGGAATGAGCTAAAGCTCAAGTACTGAAGCACTCAATACCTCTATTGTTGTTCTATTTGTGCCAATGTAAATCTGAAGGGTAGCCCAGGCACACCTCAATTTGTCTAACAAATTCTTCCCCTCTCCTCTTCACTAATCTTCACACGAATGAAACGAGTGATCAGGAATCTGTTCAATTCTGAAAGGCAACAGAATACCTGTGTATTAATACAGTACCATTATGAAATTAGTTGTAATTAAAATGATTTTCATACTAAGTAATTTATGTCGAATCTTTAGAAACAGCCTTTTCGAGCAGATTTGAGGTGAAAGTCTTGAAAGTGAAAAATGCACAATAATTTGAGTTATCGATGCATAACGATGCACTCAATATTCAATGCATACTTGAGGCTTTAGGAGAGAGAAGAGAAAGGAAAGTAACAGCTAACCCCTGTTTGCTAGCTGAAACCGTTAAAACCAACTGTACTAGTTAACAGGAGCAGGGCGCAATATGACTATTATGTTAAAAAGCCCACCTGGAGCGGCTTTCAGAGGTGTTCATAATGCAATTACCTACCTTTCAGAGTGAATGATAATCATTTTCATCTGTACGATATTTTGGAGAAACAGCCGATTTTCTGAGACCGGATTCCGAATATGCTCAGCGGCCTGGCTGTAATTCTGAGCACTACGGACATAGGACAAGGGATCATTTGTGCTGTTGTGAAGCTTCATCAGACGGCCTTATGAGGGATTAAAATTTATCCTGTACAGGCTGTTAATAATTTTTTTGGTCTGCTAAGTTGTCGCTCTGCGTATCCGATAAAAGTTTAGCTACATGCAATGATGTCAGTCATATCAGGGCTTGAGAGTAGGTAAAATGTAAAAGGGAAAGTATTGGTTGAAAAATGCACAGATTTAACCAATTAAACAGGCGTTTAATGACAGTAAATAAAGACGTTTAATCGATTTAAACAGGCCCTTAATACCACATAATTCATAAGGTAAAAGTAGGAATTTGAGGATGTGTTGTTTGTTTGTAAATGCCAAACTTAACAAGCAGCAATCTAAAAAACTCGTCAAGGCATCAGCCTAAAAGTAAACATTAAACGTCACTCACTTCTAGCCTGGCGAAACCCAAAAAAAATTCATCAGTAATTTTAGATAAGTTTGCTCATGGCGGCCTTCTCAGGGCTTTTTTTACTTCAGATTTTTCCGTGATACGAGCCTTTAAGCAATAAACACGCGCTCGATCAAAAGGTGAAAAAAAAGTCGCTGTCAGTTGACAACAGTGGCAGCCCTTACGGAATGGGGGTCTAGTAATTTCGCCACCCCCTAGGACGTATTTTTTCGCGAAAATCAATGCTTGTGTTGATTAAAATGCTGGCTAATATACTCACCATGTAGTGCTTGAGATATTAAAAAGACACTACATGTAGTGCCCGTGCTGTTAACAGGGCATAAAAAAACCGGGAACACGATTGTGACCCGGCTCTCTGGGCATAACCAACATGAGTTTGCAGACTCAAACGTCAGTCACCCTTTCCTACATTTCAACAGTGTGATTGTGCCTGGCTTGCTTGGTTATGTAAACCGATAGAAGTAGTCAAAAGGAACGTTCAATGCTTATTCAGAAAAAGCGTATTCGTAATATTGATAACTACATAGCCAACTTTGATGGACGAGAAATCTACATTGCTCATCCATTACCTGATACCAAGAAAACTGACTCGATAGGCTTCTCAAGTAAGAGAGGGTTAGGTGAAGAAGTTCTACCCAAACTTATGGGGCCAATTACAAGATTCAATTCAATTGGTAAATCGGTTCCCGATAAAAAAGCTCCCAAAGAAACAGCTTATCGGCAAATATCATGGACGCGGAAACAATGGGTCGGGGGCGGTGATACCCAAGAGGTAACTGATACTCGCGAAATTGAATATAAGCGATATAAAAGGATTTTCACCCCTCCCCCAAGCATAGAGCTAAAGATTGTAGAAAATTTGCAAGGAGAGAAGTTAGTGATCTCTCCAAAGCTAACGTTATTAGATAACAATAAAGAGCTGGTTACACACTGCGTAAATCTTTTTCTGGAAGTTTTTGGTTTATGTGAGCCTGTTGATGACCAACTCAACACAATCATCAAAAGTGAGTCGATAAAACTCAACTGGAACCTGTTACCGCCAGGTCAGCATCCTTGGGATGAGATCGGATCTCAAATTATTTCGGCCATTAACATTCGAAGCAAGTCTAATGCTGCCGTAGTTGAAGGCAGACTCGAACTAATCAATGGCAGGAAGCCTGATTTTGTAGCAGTTGGTCATGCAGGATTTCAAGGCTACGTAGTATTTGGTTTTACCAAAAGCAATGTTTTCGTTTTGGAAAGCTCTCAATGCAACAATGCTACCTACATTTTTGATAGTGACTGGCAACAGTTATCTCAACTCAGTAAGGCAGAAATTTTAGATGCGAACCTGCACAAAGGAAGAATCATTCATAAAAATTCATGGCAAGCCGAAATTGTGAAATTCTTGCCGTAGTAAATTTAGGGCGCGGGATAAATACTCGCGCTTTTTCTCTTCTAAATCCTTCCTAAACACAATAGAAGCCATAAAGCCCCGTTGGTGGTACTACCAACAAGCGGAGTATAGCAACTTCATCTTTTGTCCAGAGTGATCAAACCCTATCACGATAACCGTGCACCCTTTAGTGAGTGCGACTGGTTGCTGCTAAGGCTTCAGCCATATCGATTAAGTTAATACTCTCTGGTGAAGGTGGAAAAATCTGCGCCCTGCCATCATACCAAAATTTTTGAGGTAGACGATTAATCCTCCTGCTTAGATGCTTCTATCATACTGTTAAAAAGCTCAGTAAGAATCTTACTTTGATTAATTTCAGCCTTCATTATTTTTTGATGGCTTCCTTTAGTTAGTTGGGAAATAAGTTTGAAACTTCTAATTTCATGCAAATCCCTTCCCACAAAAAAATGATAAAAAACAATAAATCCTTCAACGATGAAATACCACTTAATGCCATTGGTAGTGTCATCTCTTGTCTGCACAAAATTTGATAGCAAGACCTTGATTACTTCATCAGAGATATTTCCAGTACTATCTACCATTCTAAAAATTGAAATTCTAATGAAATGATCTAAACGCAAACCACTCTTTTTATTTATTCTCACCGTTCTTTCCGCAACACAATAGCGTAAAAGGTCATCAAGCCCCTCAGTACCCTGCACAGAATCATAATGTACATGCTTAGCTATTGAGGCTCGCCAAAGAATACTTATAAGATAGAGATAAAACTTTTCATACTGAAATGATGCGATAATTATATGATTGGAATTCTTTCTAAAATTTTTATGGTCTCGTAGAACCCTTATTCCGTAATGTTCATAATTTATTGATAAAAACTGCTCGCATTTTCTGCAAAGCATCGGCTCTTTAGGATCAAAATTTCCGGTAATAGATTTATTCCCCTCTTGGATAACTATAATTTTTCCATCTTCTTTCTTTAACCTCTTGAAATAGCTCCTTGGAATTATATGTGATTGCTGCAACTCGCTATCTTGAAGACATAACTTACAAATCCCTTTCATTATTTTCTCCTGAGAAATGTGGCAAGACCTGCACCTTGCCACAAAGCACAAAAACTTTAACAAGCTACTGATGGTTATTTCATGGCAGAATTAGCGTTAGTATCAGATTTTGTTACTTCTTCGAAATCATAGTCAAAGTCATAGTCTCTCCATGAATCATCTGATGAAACAAAGAAATCACAATCATCTATTAACAAAATTAGTCCGGGTCTACCTGCCTTTGCAAATTTTAATACCCCTTTGACTTCCAGCTTATGGCCGTTATACATTCGATCACCTTCTGGATCGTATTCACCCTCAAGTGTTCCTGTATCTTCAACAGTCCATTCATCAACTGAGGACCAAACCGCGCCACTTGTAACGATTTTATCATCCATGTAAGGGTATTCTGGGTAAGAAGCATTGCTGTCAGCCATAACACCAGATTCTTCTGCATCATCGTAGATTAACTTCGCGAGTAGCTCTCGCAGATGAGCGTCATAAAAATCTTCCACTGAATCAAAAACTGGAATTGTTAATCCGGCTTTGATTTCAGTGATGCAGCCATTAAACACGTCATCAGGCATGCTAAACTTTTGCGCTCTTAATCTACCGAATGGAACATTTAAAACAATAAATTCAGCATCAGAGAACTCATACTGATACTCTTCAGATTTACTTTCCGTAACCAAAGCTGCATGGCTGGCATAGCCCAATAGAGCCGCAATTACCTCATGAAGCTGTGACCGCTTCAAAGATGTATTCTGTACCTCAGGATATTTAGAAATGTTGTAGCAGATAGATTGAATAGCAGTATTCATGATAAACCACTCCGGCGTATCAGATCTTTTGGCATCATTTAAGGTTTGGTATTGGACATTTTGTTACCCTCAACCATTTGCCAGATCCGACACTATGAAGAAGGTTTAAAAGTGATTTGGGTTGCTAGTACCTGTTTTAAGCTGTCCAAAACTTAGGCGGGTGCCTAAGCTGACTATACCGCCTGAAAAGTAAAAAGCAATAGAAGACAATAAGCGCCGTGATGGGGTATTAACCGATCAGCGCCGTAGGCGTCATCTGTGTTCTGCTTTCACTCATTCTCTTATCAGGTAGCCGTTATAGTCCGGTGGCTGAAACCGTGGCAGAGCCAGATACTTTCCCGATCTGGTTAGGATTCCCATCTATCGCCTGTTTATTCCCTGTGCTGTCTCACGACATGGCATTACGGAACACCGCGCAAAGTGTGGAACGAATGAAAGTTTTGGGATGGTTTAGAGACGTGGGCAACGTCATAGCTGTTCAAGTTGAGAAACTGTACGTGTTTGAAGCTTGGAACGACACGCCGCTATGAGTTAGTATTCCCGAAGATCTGCCACTACTAAACTAAGCGGCAATTTCTGGTGAAACTTTAGATCATTTCTTACATGCAAGAGAGATAGAATTTTACGTCTAACTCACTGTTTTATAAGAAATTAAAGTGAATGGTGCCGAAGGTCGGACTCGAACCGACATGTATCTCTACGGTTGATTTTGAATCAACTGCGTCTACCGATTTCGCCACTTCGGCACTGAAGAGGATGCGGAAAACGTTGGCGATTATACCGTTACGCGCGGAGTGCGCAACACTAATCGACAGCGCTTTGCGCTAAGCGTTGAAAAAACCAGCACTTCGCCGCTTATCAGGCGCAAACCCGGCAGCACGAGTGCCCTTTCGGCGCTTTCCTGTGCAGATTCCAGAACATTCCCAAACTCCCGCCACTTCGGAACTTTCCGTGCTTACGCCTCTCTTAACCAAAACTGACAGCGTCAGATGTATAAAACAAAGAGGTTGAGATGAACAAAGCAACACAACGCATCATTTTGGGATTGGGTATCGCGGCAGCACTGACAGCAGGCAGTGCATCGGCGGCGAGTTGGCAGGATCAGTTGAGCAGCGCGGCATCGCAGCTGTCTCAGCAAAACAGCGGCTCTACCGCCAGCAACACGCAGAACGGCGGTCTGTCGCTCTCTTCGCTGAGCGGTTTACTGAATGGCGGTGACAAAGCAGTTAGCTCCAACAGCATGACCAACGCCGCTGGCGTGATGTCCTACTGCGTGCAGCACAACGTGGTGGATAACAACGTCTCATCGGTCAAGGATCAGGTACTGAGCAAGCTCGGTCTGAGCAGCCCAGCCGCGCAAGAGCAGAAAACCGATTATCAGCAGGGTCTGCAAGGGTTGCTGAACACCGGCAACGGCCAGCAGCTGAATTTACAGAGCCTGAGTAACTCGCCGATGGGTGAGAAAGTGAAGACTAAGGCCTGTGACGTAGTGCTGAAGCAAGGCAAGAAATATATCGGCATGTAATTCAGGCCCTACTTCGGGTTGCAGGTGCGTTGGCGGCTTTCGTTCCCCCGCATCGCTTAGTGAGTAAGTGCATCGGGCGTCTCTCGATAGCCGCCGTTCTGCATCCGGAATGATAGTGGGTGAAGTAACCATGAATAAGGCGCGAGCTGTCCCTCGCGTCTTATTTACTATTGATAGGGAGCGCAATAAATTGCGCCGCTAGGGCCATTAATCCATCAGCTCATCAACCCGTTAGTTTCTTCTACCACCCTGCCCAGCACATCCACCGCCTGCTCAAACGATCGAATATTGGTGTAACCAATCACCAGCCCGTAGCGTTTCTGGGTTTGCGTATACCAGCCAGAAAGCGGTAACACGCGCAGCTGATGACGCTGCCAGATCTCCGCCAGCGCCACATCCTGAATACCCCGCCGCAGGAAGGCGACGATATGCATGCCGCCGTCAGTGAGTTCAAAGTCAAACAGCTGCGGAAAACAGTGTTGTAGCGCATCCAGCATCATGCGGCGGCGCTGCTGGTAGAGAATCCGCATCTTCTTGATATGCCGATAGAAGTGCCCTTCATTAAGAAACTGCGCGAGGATTTTCTGCGGTAACAACGGCATACCGGTTTCGAGGATTTCACCCAGCTCGCGGAAGCGTTCGATGGTCTGTTGCGGCATCACCAGATAACCCACGCGCATCGCAGGCATCATGGTTTTACTGAAGGTGCCGGTGTAGATCACCCGATCGTGCGCATCCAGGCTCTTCAGCGCGGGAATCACTTTGCGCGTGTAATGAAACTCGCCGTCATAATCATCCTCAATAATCCAGCTGCTATTTTGCTGTGCCCACTCCAGCAATTGATGCTTACGGGGCAGCGATAGCGTCACCGCCAGCGGGCTCTGATGGGTTGGCGTGACGACCGCGAAGCGTGCGTCTGAGTGATAACGCAGGAGGAAATCCACGTCGAGACCTTCACGATCCACCGGCACATAGTGCAGATTCGGTGTGATGCGCTTTAACAGTTTCTGCCCAAAGAAATAGCCCGGATCTTCAAACAGTACTTTGTCGTGAGGATGGGCCAGCACGGCCAGGATGAGGCGCAGGTTGGCGCGATAACCGGTGGTGATAAAAATCTGCTCCGGTTGGCAGTTGAGCCCGCGCGAAATATTGAGGTAGCTGGCAATCGCCTCGCGCAGTGGCTGGTAGCCCATGATGGCGGGCATGATCATCTCATCGGGTCGCAGCGTGCGGGCCGCCTTCCCTGAGATCAGCAGCCATTTCTTATGCGGAAATTCATCCAGCGCGGGAATGCCCAGTCGCAGCTCGCCTTTGCTTTCAATCACCGGATGTTCCAGCCGCGTGGAAGGTGGCGCAGTGGAGATAACAGCCGCTTCGCCGAGATTGAGCGCAGGGTTTACGCGCGTACCCTTCGCGCCCTGGCTGACAAAGTACCCTTCTCCGATCAGGATCTCGTAGGCCGCCTCCACTGTTTTGCGCGCAACCTGCAGTTCACCGGCTAACACGCGGATCGCGGGCACCCGATCGCCCGGCTTTAAGCGCCCTTCCAGTATCTGCTGGCGATAGCGAGCGTAAATTTCTTTGTAACCCATCTGTCTTCCTTCATCACGATGAGGTGCACATGAATGCGCCCCTGAAGAATGAGCGCACGTCACAGCAGCATAACCATGTCCTACCTGTTTTCCATCATATTGACCCTTTTCCCTTCGACATAGAAGTTTAAGATGTCCCCATCAACCCGACAAACGCTTGCAGGCTGCTATGAAAATTGTTCACTACCAAACGCCCACGGAGCTGGCCTGCTGCTATGCATTGATGCGCGAACTGCGTTTCAAACTGAAGGATGAAGCTGCGTTTGTGGCGCAGGCACAGCGTCAGCAATTACAGGGCTATCGACTGGCGGGTATCGAACAGGGTGGTAAACCGGTGGCGCTGGCAGGCTATCGACTGCTGGAAAACTTTATTCATGGCCGTTTTTGCTACATCGATGATTTGGTGACCTGCACCAGCACTCGCAGCCTGGGTTTGGGAGCCGCGCTACTGCACGGTCTGGCGCAGCAAGCACGGGAACAAGGCTGTGGCCGCATCGTGCTCGACACCGCGCTGAGCAATCAACGGGCACAACAATTTTATCAACGCGTCGGTTACCACGCGTTGGGACTGCACTTTTATCGCGATCTCGCTGAGGGAGAAAATTCATGAAATTGCTGCATATTCAGGTCAGCCCGGATCTGGCCGGATCGACCTCACGTAACGCCTCGGCGCGTTTGGTGGAGAAGCTTCGCGCCCAGCATAGCGATCTCGAAGAGACGGTACTGGATCTGGCGCAGCATCCGTTGCCACATCTGGATGCCTTCACCATTGGCGCGTTCTTTACTCGTCCCGAGGATCGTAGCGATGAGCAGCGTGCCGCCATTCAGACTTCCGAAAAAATGGTGGATCAGCTGTTCGCCTGCGACACCCTGGTTATCTCGTCGCCGATGTGGAACCTCGGGCTACCATCGGTGCTGAAAGCCTGGTTCGACCATATCACCCGCGCCGGGCGCACCTTCGCCTTTACGCCGGAAGGCACCAAAGTCGGTCTGGTGAGCGGCAAGAAGGTGTACAGCGTGGTCGCCAGCGGCAGCGTGTTTGCCCACGGCCCGTTTGTGCAGGATGACCAGTTCACGCCTTACATCCGCGTGGCACTCGAATACATCGGCATCACCGATGTGGAATTTATCCGCGTGGACGGTACGCACGATCCCGTCAGCCGCGACACCGCATTACCCCAGGCTCTGCAAGCTATTGACCGCTTATTTTGAATGAGGAAAATATCATGACTTCACGCGTTAACCATTTTAAAACCGCGCCAGCACTGGCCAAATCCATGTCTGATTTCTCTAACACCGTGGCGAATACCGCGCTGGAGAAGTCACTGAAACACTTGATCGATATCCGTGCTTCGCAGCTCAATCACTGTGCCTTCTGCCTCGATATGCATGTGAAGCAGGCGAAAATTGATGGCGAGCGTGAACTGCGTCTGCATCACGTTTCTATCTGGCGTGAATCTCCACTGTTCAGCGCTCGCGAGAAAGTGGCTTTTGCCCTGACCGAAGCGCTGACCCGCATTGGTGAACACGGCGTGGATGAAGCGCTGTACGGTGAAGTACGTGAACATTTCTCTGAAGGCGAAATTAGTGAGCTGACCTTTAAGATCGCCGCCATCAACACCTGGAACCGCCTGATGATTTTGTCACAGATGGCACCGGGTGCACTCGACAGCGCTTACGGGCTGGATCGTGCTGATTTGCGTTAATTTTTACCGCCAGTAGCCTGTGCTGCTGGCGTTGTCATGTTCATCTGCGCTGCCTGACGCTATAGTGAGATTTTGCACCACACAGGACAGCGCGCATGAAAGGCATCAATATTGCGATTTACTTCGATCCCGACCTGATTCACATCAGCGTTCATCAGCAGGATGACAGCTATCTCAGCCACCACTTCAGCTACGATGACAGCGTCATTGAAGAGATCTACCAATGGCTGGAGCAGTTCACGCCTAATCGCACTCACATTTGCCTGATTGAGCACGATACTGCCGACATCCTCGCCGATGAGCTGGTCGATAACGGCTATCACGTCCATCAGGTGACGCAGCACGATCTCCTGAACTGGTTTGCCAGCGAGCCTCCTGCAGAACCCGATGGTTCGCCAGTGCGTGCCCTGCTGCGCTATCTGGAAAACGAAAACCCGTCTGAATATCAGTCTCGCACCCCGCAGATCGAAGCCTTAATGGATATGCTGGATGAGTTGGACGATCTGGAAGGCGTGGATGAAGTCGAAGATGAAGACAACCTGCCGGATGACGTACTGCGTTTGATGAAGCAGAAGAAAATCACCGCCAACCAAGCCGCAGAGCGTTTGCTGCCCGACGTCAATGAACGCATTCGCGAACACCTGATAAGCTACCCTGAGCTGATGACGCCCGAACTGCTGGAAGATTTCTTCCCGGAGTTGCTGGAAGCGTTAGAAACGCCAAAACATTGATGCATTTTGCATACGCGCGCTAAATTGTGCCGCGACGCGCCTCAACGGTGTGTCGCGGTGTCATTGAAACTCGGGGAAAACCATGCTGGAACTGTTTAAAGCCATCGGGCTGGGATTGGTGGTGCTGTTGCCGCTGGCCAACCCGCTGACCACGGTGGCGCTGTTTCTCGGTCTTGCGGGAGACATGAATTTCCAGGAACGCAATCGCCAGGCCATGCAGGCTTCGATTTACGTGTTCCTGATTATGATGGTGGCGTGGTACGCCGGGAATGCGGTGCTGCACACCTTCGGCATCTCGATCCCTGGTCTGCGTATGGCAGGGGGATTGATCGTCGCCTTTATCGGTTTTCGCATGCTGTTTCCGGCGAAACCCGTCGGCCACTCCGTTGAAGCCCGGCATAAACAGGATGAAATCGACGCCACCGATGCGAATCGTGAATCGGTAAATATCGCCTTCGTGCCGCTGGCGATGCCCAGTACGGCAGGCCCGGGCACTATTGCGATGATCATCAGTTCGGCTTCCACCGTAAAAGCGGGTGTCGATTTTCCTAACTGGGTGGTGAACGTGGCGCCGGTGCTGACCTTCTTGTCGGTCGCTGTGATTTTGTGGATTTCGCTGCGCAGTTCGGGTGCCATCATGAAGCTGGTGGGTAAAGGCGGGATTGAGGCAATTTCGCGGTTGATGGGCTTTTTGCTGGTGTGTATGGGCGTACAGTTTTTGATTAACGGCGTGTTAGAAGTGGTACGGACTTTTCATTAAAGAGAGTGCGGCCCGAAGGCCGCACCCGATTTACTCTGCTTTCAACGTCTTGCGCACATCCGCAACCTGATCTTTGGTCACGGCTGGGGCATTGTTACTCCAGCCCTGACGGATAAAGGTCGCCAGCTGCGCCACTTCATCATCCGTCAAACGCTTGCCAAAGCCCGGCATCGCGAGGGTTGACGGCGCCTTCTCGGTCGATGGCTGCTGCGCACCGGCAAGAATGGTATGGATCAAGCCGGTAGGATCGTTGGCATTCACAATGGTGGCCTGATCCAGCTCCGGGAAGATACCTGGCGCGCCTTTACCGGTCACGAAGTGACAGGCACCGCAGTTATCGATGTACAGACGCTCACCTTCCGTCAGGTTTTTCGCTGCGGTCAGTTTGGCTTCTGTCGCCTGCTGCTTCTGCACGTTGTACGCCTGCAGCGGCGGGTTGCCCCCGATAAACTTCAGGTACGACGCAATGGCTTTCAGATCGGCATCGGTCATGTGCGAGCTGGAATGCTCAATCACTGACTTCATCTCACCGCCTACCGCCGCTTTATCGTTACGACCGGTTTGCAGGTAATCGACGATCTCCTGCTCGCTCCAGCGCGGTAAGCCACGCAGCGACGGCACATCCCAGTTGTTCAGGCTACCACCGGCGAGGAACTTGTCGTCACCGCTGTCCAGCGCTTTCTCGTTCATACCGAGACCGCGTGGCGTATGGCACGAGCCACAGTGACCGAGGCTTTCCACGATGTAAGCACCGCGATTCACTTCTTCAGATGCGCCGCCAATCGGCTGGAACGGCTTGTCAGAAGTGAATGCCCAGTTCCAGAAGCGCATGCCCCAGCGCTGGCTGAACGGGAAGCTCAGTTTGGTCTCTTCCGGCTGCTCGCTGCTCGGCTTCACGCCTTTCATGAAGTAGACATACAGCGCGTGCATGTCTTCATCACTGATTTTGGCGTAGTCCGGGTACGGCATGGCCGGATAGAGGCGCGAACCATCCGGCAGCACGCCTTTGCGCACCGCATCAGAGAACTGCTGCTCGCTGTAGTTGCCGATGCCGTGCTCTTTGTCCGGCGTGATGTTGGTGGAGAAGATGGTGCCGAGATTCGACTCAATCGCCAGACCACCCGCATAATCCGCTTTGCCCGACACGGTATGGCACGCCATACAGTCGCCAAGACGAGACAGATATTCACCCTGCTTGATCAGCGCGGCTTCATCTTCCGCATGAGCCTGTACCGCAAAGCTTCCCAGCAGCACGGCGTTAGCGATTAACAATGATTTTAATTTCATGTGCTTATGCCTGTACCAATGGACCTGGGTTTTTCAGATAGTGTTCTTTGATCGCCTGCGCCGCCATCAGGGTAATCGCACCGATGGTATCGGTCGGGTTCGCCTGGAAGTTTTGCGGGAAGGCGTTACCGCCCGGTACAAACACGTTATGCACATCCCAGCTCTGCAGGTACTTGTTCAGCGCAGAAGTTCTTGGGTTATCGCCCATCACCGCGCCGCCCACGTTGTGCGTAGAGACGTATTTGGTGAGGTCAAAGTCCGCGCCCATCGGCAGGAAGCTCATGCTCATGCTGTCTGGGTTCAGCTCTTTGGCGATATCGCCAACGATGCCTTTCAGATGCTGCTGCAGCTTAAGTTCGTTCTCTTTCCAGTTGAACGTCATACGCAGCAGCGGCTGACCGCGATGGTCGGTGTAGTGCGGATCCAGATCCAGATAGATATCGCGATACGACTGGCAAGTTGTCGTGATGCTGATCTTCATGGAATGGTTGTACCACTCTTCCAGACCCTCTTTGTAACCCATGCCCCAGGCTGGCGTGCCTTTTGGCAGCGCAGCGGCCATTGGGGTACCGGTGGCTTGCGAGCTGTGGATCTTCGCACCGCCGAGGAAGCCGAGGCCTGGACCATCGAAGTTGCCTGGTGAGATGTCGTTGAACATCTGGCCGGTGGCGCCTGCGGTGGCGTAGGAGTTGAAGTTCTTATCTTTGAAGAACAGGGTTGCGCCGCCGTTGGACAGGAACGCATAGTTACGGCCCACCACACCTTCTTCGGTGATTGGGTTGTACGGCTTGCCGATACCGGACAGCAGCATCAGACGCACGTTGTACAGCTGGAAGCTGGACAGCACGACGATTTTGGCTGGCTGGAACACTTCGTTGCCGTCTGCATCGAAGTAGAGAACGCCCTTCGCGGTTTTACCATCGTCGTGCAGCACCACTTTGTACACTTCCGCATGCACTTCGTAAGAGAAGTTAGGCATACGCTTCAGTGCATCCATCACGGCGGTTTGCGGTGAGGCTTTGGAGTAGTTCAGGCACGGGTATTTCGAGCAGTAACCGCAATAGTTACACGGCGCGATCTGGTTGCCGTACGGGTTTTTCCACGCGCGAGACACACAAGCCGACGGGTTCGGGAACGGGTGATAACCCAGCTTGGTCGCCGCTTCTTTAAACATCACGTTGTTCAGCGTGTCTTCCAGCGCAGGCAGCGGATACGGCTCTGAGCGTGGGCCTTCGAACGGGTCACCGCCTTCCAGAATCTGACCACGCAGGTTGCCGGTATTACCCGACTGACCGCAAATCAGCTCAAACTTATAGTAATACGGCTCGATCTCTTCCCAGGTGAACGGGAAGTCCATCACGCGCATATCATCCTGCAGCACGCCCGGCTTGTAAGCCTGATCGACGTAAGTCTTCAGTTTGATATCGGTTGGGGTTGGGCGAATCAGTACCGCCGTCCAGTGCATACCTGCGCCGCCCACACCAGTACCCGGAGCGAATGCGCCCCACTTACGGGTTGGCAGTGCGGTCTGGCTCATGTTGTAACGCACGGTCACCGCCACTTCTTTTGGGGTGGCGAACACTTTGTTACGCACGTTATAGGCGTATTCATCAGCCGGTTTCGGGTAAGCAAAATCCGGGTAGTCACGCTCGCCGCCGCGCTCTAACGCGCGCACTTCCAGCCCGGCCAATGCCAGTTCGATACTCATCAACGAGCCGGCCCAGCCGAGGCCGCAAACGACGACGTCGACTTCTTTCTTTGTAATCTGTGCCATGTTAATCCTGTCTCACATACCAAATACGGGGGTGTCGGCTTACGCGCGCTCACCCAAGAGGCTGACCGGTCCCAGCGGGTACGGCACGTTGTGCTGCTTCACCCATTCGGTGAAGCTGGCGCGTGCGCCTGGGAAGCCAATCGCAATCCAGGCTTTCATGCCCTTATTGCCGCCATACATCGGATCGGCGAGGTAGCCGTGTTTGGTATCTGCCAGTAACTGACCAAAGAACTGCGAGGCTTTCAGGTTCGGTTCACCCATTGCCGGGAAATCGATACCGTCATTTTTATTGACCTTGGTCAGCACCGCGTCTTTCTCTTCCAGCGTCAGTTCATGGAAGGATTTTTTGTAGGTGCTCTGCGTCCACTGTTCCACTAGCTTGATGCCTGTGCGATACAGCTCTTGCGGGGTGTAAGGGATCTGATAACCCATGGTGGCTGGCGCGTGCACGTCGAACGGACCCTGCATGTAAATTTCGCCGCCGAACTCAGGGCTATGGAGTTGCTGATCGATAAAGATCGGCACGTTAGTTTCCAGTGCACCTGGCGCTTTGCCTTTACCACCGGCCGGAATCAGACGATCGGTCGCGGCCAAAATAAACTGCCACTCCTGAGCGCTGAAAAAGATCGGTTTGTAATCGGCGAGTTCCGGTGCTGCCATTTCCGCAGCTTGCGCCGCAGTTAATCCCTTAAATACCAGGTCGCTTAATGGCAAAGCCAATAACGACCCAAGCAAAAACTTACGTCTGGTGGTCGGTTTATTTAGAAGCATGGCGCGACGACTCTCACTTGCTAAGAAAGATAATTATTTTTGTTAATGGCTTTATAAATCGGTAAATAACCTGGCAATCTTAGGGATATAGATATTTCTGAATGTAAGAATCAATGTTCAGATATGTTTTGATGAGAAACCATCATGATGTTGAATTTAGGTTAAGGGCAGGTAAAGGGCTTTCGGAAGGTGAATTGGACTTTTAACCGTACAATTGCTGTGTTTTTAGCAAGTCTGGATGGGCAAATGACCAAAATTGATCGCGCAAGGAAATAATCGCTCAATTCAATCGATAAAAATAAATCATACTTCCATACAAGAGAATTATTCTCATTAATAACATCTTATTTACTTAATTGACCAGTACATGAACGATCTATTTCCTGGAAATGACAGGCGGCGCACAAAATAAGTGAAATAATCGCCGAATGTTATCATTTGTTAATTTCCGGCACAGCTCAGAACAAACCGGCATTTTGCCTGAGCGGCAGCAGCGATAGAGTCAATTTATCTATCACTCAGGAAAACAATAAATGCGTGCATTGATTTTGTTGGTCACTTTATGGAGTAGTGCATTCGCCTTGCAGGCTGCGACACCGAAAGACACGCTGGTGGTTGCCGTACCGCTGGATGGCATCATCAGCTTCGACCCCGCTGAAAGCTTTGAAACGGTCAGCAACAGCGTACAACGCAACATTTATCAGACGCTGGTGCAAGCCGACCGCAATACGCCACAGAAACTGGCACCGCTGCTGGCGACTTCCTGGCAAAGTGGCAGTACGCCGCACAGCCTGGTATTTAACCTTAAACCAGGTGCCCGCTTCTCCAGCGGCAATGCGGTGACGCCGCAGGATGTGATTTTCTCACTGACGCGGGCTGTGCAGTTGAACAAAGCGCCCTCTTTTATTCTCGCCGAGTTTGGCTGGACCAACGAGAACATCGCCAGCCAGTTTAAGGTGCTGAATGATCACCAGCTGGAGATTCAATGGCCCGCGCAGATAGGTCAGGATTTGGCGCTGCGCCTACTGACTGCGCCGGTCGCATCCGTAGTGGACAGTAAAACTGTGCAGCAGCATGCGGTGAATAACGATCTTGGCAATGGCTGGCTGCACACTAACACCGCAGGCAGCGGCGCGTTTACGATTCAGCAGTATGTGCCACAGCAGGCGCTGGTGCTGAGCGCCAACCCACAAGCCAATCCGCAGCCACACCTGAAGCGTATTTTGCTGAAAGGCGTCGCCGATGCGGGTGCCCGTCGCCTGTTGATTCAGCAAGGCGATGTCGATGTCGCTTATCAACTCGGCCCAGACCAGATTGATGCACTGAAGAGCGATAAGCACCTGCACATTGCGGCATTCCCTTCGAGCCTGGTGTATTACCTGGGCTTCAATACGCAGAACCAGGCGCAGCCCGCACTGGGTAATCCGGCCCTATGGGAAGCGGCGCGCTGGTTGGTGGATTACCAGTCCATCTCACAAGATTTGCTGAAAGGTCAGTACCGCATTCATCAAAGCTTCCTGCCGCAGGGCTTTGACGGCGCGCTGGAGGAACAACCGTTCCATTATGATGTGGCTAAAGCCAAAACGATTTTAGCCAAGGGCGGGATTAAACCGGGCAGCAAGTTTGCGCTGACGGTGATCAATCAGCCGCCGTACATTGATGTTGCCCAGGCGCTGCAGGCCAGCTTTGCCAAAGCGGATGTACAGATTGAGCTGCAGCCGGTGGCGGAATCCGAGTTGTGGAGCAAGATGCGCGGCCGCGATTTCCAGTCGATCTTTATCTACTGGGGCGCGGATTACGTTGACCCGAATACCAATGCCAGCGCCTTTGCTTACAACGTGCCGGGCGGCTCGAAAACATTGGCGTGGCGTGTCGGCTGGGAGATTCCGGAACTCAGCGCCAAAACACGTGCCGCAGCAGGCGAAAGTGATGCCGCCAAACGCCGTGCGCTTTACACCGACCTGCAAAACACCGTGCAGCAGAACTCTCCGTTTGTGGTGATGCTGCAGGGCGCGCAGCAGGTCGCGGTGCGTAACAACGTCAATCATGTGCAGCAAGGAATTGGGGTGAGCTTGCTGTTCTTTGATGTGGTGCAGAAGCAGTAGATCCTGTTGATGGGGGGAATGGCTTCCCCCCATCAACACTTTCAGTACAATCTTCATCCTTCCCCTCGCATCGCTTGCTATTCTTTCTGGCATAACCTGTTGCCTGCGAGTGAAAAAATATGACCACCCCGTTGCTGATTGCTCAAACGCCTGACATCCAGTTATCCCTGCTTTCCAATATGGCGAACCGCCACGGCTTAATCACTGGTGCCACCGGCACCGGTAAAACCGTGACGCTGCAAAAAATCGCCGAGTCCTTCTCCAATATCGGCGTGCCGGTGTTTATGGCCGACGTCAAGGGCGATCTCACTGGCGTGGCGACCGCCGGTGAAGGCTCGGAAAAGTTACTGGCGCGGTTGGAAAAGATTGGCGTGACCGACTGGCAGGCACAGAAAAATCCGGTGATGGTGTGGGATATTTTTGCCGAGAAAGGCCATCCGGTGCGTGCCACAGTTTCCGACCTTGGCCCGCTGTTGCTGGCGCGCTTGCTCAACCTCAATGAGGTGCAATCGGGCGTGCTGCAAATCATCTTCCGCATCGCCGACGATCAAGGGTTGTTGCTGCTGGATTTCAAAGATCTGCGCGCCATGACGCAATACATCGGCGATAACGCTAAATCTTTCCAGACGCAGTACGGCAACATCAACAGCGCTTCCGTGGGAGCGATTCAGCGTGGCTTACTGGCGCTGGAACAGCAAGGCGCTGAACACTTCTTCGGCGAGCCGATGCTGGATATCCGTGACTGGATGCGCTGTGACAACGAAGGCAAAGGTTTCATCAACATCCTTTCCGCCGAGAAGCTGTATCAAATGCCGAAACTCTATGCCACCAGCTTGTTGTGGCTGCTGGCGGAGCTGTACGAGCAGTTGCCCGAAGCGGGCGACCTTGATAAACCGAAAATGGTGTTCTTCTTTGATGAGGCACACCTGTTGTTTACCGATGCGCCGCCGGTACTGCTGGAGAAAGTGGAGCAAGTGATCCGTCTGATTCGATCCAAAGGCATCGGCGTCTATTTCGTCACGCAGAATCCGTCGGATATCCCTGATAACGTGCTCGGTCAGCTAGGCAATCGCGTGCAACACGCCCTGCGCGCCTTCACGCCGAAAGATCAAAAAGCGGTGAAAAGCGCCGCCGAAACCATGCGCGCCAATCCGGCGTTCGATACCGTGGAAGCCATTCAGGCGCTGGGCACCGGCGAAGCATTGATCTCCTTCCTCGATGAAAAAGGCAGCCCGTCGATGGTGCAACGTGCGATGGTGATTGCACCCGGTTCACGCATGGGGCCGGTGACGCAGGATGAACGTAATGGCTTAATCAATAACTCCCCGCTGTACGGCAAATACGACACCGAAGTGGATCGCGAATCCGCGTTTGAGATGCTGCAAAAAGGCGTGCAGGCCGCCCCGCAGCAGGCCAATGCACCAGAAGCCAAAGGCAATAATGTCGAGGTCGATGACGGCATTCTCGGGGGACTAAAGGACATTTTGTTCGGCACCACCGGCCCGCGCGGCGGCAAGCGCGATGGCGTGGTGCAGAGCGTGGCAAAAAGCGCGGCGCGTCAGGTCACCAACCAAATCATTCGTGGCGTGCTGGGAAGTTTGATGGGCGGCCGTCGTCGATAACATACTGAAAAAATTTATTTTCCTCCGCGGCGCTATGTATGGCGCGGGCATCAGCAGCGCTGCAGTGACACCTGCGCGCCGCGACATTAATGACGCTGATTGAATAGGTGCAATGATTCGCGCCGCCACCTTAAGGTGTGGTCTGCTAAGATCGTTATATGGATAAATATCAACAACTCAAACGGAGCAAGCGTCTGGCGCTCGCATTGCTGCTGGTTGCCGCAGCGACTTTTGTCGTGACGCTGTTTCTGCCACCCAATTTTTGGGTGCTTGGTCTCAAGGCCATTGCTGAAGCGGCCATGGTCGGTGCGCTGGCCGACTGGTTTGCGGTGGTCGCGCTGTTTCGTCGCGTGCCGGTGCCGTTTATCTCGCGGCACACGGCGATTATTCCGCGCAATAAGGATCGCATCGGGGAGAATCTTGGCCGCTTTGTGCAGGAGAAATTTCTCGATACCGATTCGTTGCTGGCGCTGATTCGCCGCCACGATCCCTCGCAGATGCTGGCGCACTGGCTCAACACGCCGGGCAACGCCGATCGCATTGGTCGCCATCTGTTGCAGGTGATGCGCGGCTTCCTTGATCTCACGGATGATGAACGCATCCAGCGCTTCCTGCGGCGTGCCGTGCATCGCGCACTGGATAAGGTCGATCTGACGCAATCCAGCGCACTGCTGCTCGACAGCCTGACCAAAAACAATCGCCATCAGGAACTGCTCGATGCCGCAGTACAACAGCTGCTGCGTCTGCTGCATAAGCCTGGCACGCGTGAATTTATCGCGGCTCAGATTGTGCGCTGGCTGAAGCGCGAACATCCCATCAAAGCCAAAATGCTGCCCACCGAATGGCTGGGTGAGCACAGTGCTGATGTCGTGGCCAACGCGGTCGATTCGATTCTCGATGAAGTGGCGATCAATCAGGGGCACGAGCTGCGTCTGGGATTTGACCGCGCAGTTCAGCGGTTAATTGAGAAGCTAAAAACCGACCCCGAAATGGCCGAACGTGCCGAGGTGATCAAAAACTGGCTGAAAGAGGATGAAACACTGAATCGCTATATCGGCGAGCTATGGCAGGATCTGCGTAGCTGGCTGAAGGCCGATCTTAGCAGTGAAGATTCCCGCGTGCAGGAGCGCGTGCGTCTTGCCGCGCTATGGTTCGGCGAAACGCTGGCAGCAGATGAATCGCTGCGTATCTCGATGAATCAACACCTGGAAGATGCCGCCCGCAGCATTGCACCAGAGTTCGCCGAATTCCTGACGCGCCACATCAGCGATACCGTGAAGAGCTGGGATGCGCGGGAGATGTCACAACAGATTGAGTTGAACATTGGCCGCGATCTGCAGTTTATCCGCATTAACGGCACGTTGGTGGGTGGCACCATTGGGTTAGTATTGTACTTGTTGTCGCAGCTACCTTCGTGGATTCAGCCGCTGCTCTAACTCTTGCAAAGACGCACAATAGATCTCGCCTTTACGGTCATGTTGTAGAGGCGAACCCTGGCGCGCCCGTTCTGGGCGGCCTGCAGACCTCAGCTTAAAAATGTCCGACATGTGAAAGCATCGCAACGAAGTTTGCGGGATGCAGACGCAGATTTCATATCCTACACACTCAGTAATGGCGCAGTGTCTTGCGCATTACCGCATCGCCCTGTTCCTCTTGTTTGAATTTACTTTCACTTATTTTTACTTGCTGGATCACAGATCTCTTAACTTGCATTTACCTTCACTTTAACTTTCATTTATTGTCATATTTCGCATTAACATGAAAGGAAAAGAAAATGAACCGTATCACTCAACAAATGGCGCGCATGATCGATCTCAGCGCCGTGCAGGCCACCAACACTGAAGCCGACATCCGTCAATGCGCCGAATTGGCGATCCGCTACAACATTATTGCCATTCACGTATTGCCTTGCTGGACGCGATTCCTCAGCACCTTACTGCCAGAACAAGGTCGTGGAGACATCATGATCGGCGGCCCGGTTGGTTTCCCAAGCGGCGGCCACGCGACCGAGACCAAAGTGCAGGAAGTACGTCATCTGATCTGCGACGGCGCGCGTGAGGTCGATATGGTGGTGAACATCGGCAAAGTGTTGTCCGGGCGTTTTGATGAAGTGAAACAGGATCTCCAACGCGTAGTGGAAGCGGCGGCACCTATTGAAGCCAAAGTGATCCTCGAAACCCATTACCTCGACGAACAGCAGATTCGCCGCGTATGTGATATTGCGGTGGAAGCGGGCATGAAGTGGATTAAGACCTCGACCGGTTGGGCAGCTAGCGGCGCGACGGAAGAGAAAGTGGCGATCATAGCCGATCAGCTGCAAGGACGTCTGCGCATTAAAGGATCGGGCGGCATCCGCGACCTCGATACTATCCGCACGCTTTACCGCCTCGGCGTTCGTCGCTTTGGCATGAGTGCCAGCGCCACTGAAAAAGTGCTCGCGCAACTGGAACAGGATCCATCACTGTTCCCGGAACTGGCTCAGGACTGAACAAAACGCTGCAACTCTCCGGCGTAATATGGAGTGAATAATGAAAAAATTACTTCTTACCCTCGATATTGGAACAGGCAGCGCACGCGCTGCCCTTGTGACGACCGATGGCGATATTATCGGTTTTGCCCAACGTGAATATGCACAGACAAGCCCGCAGCCAGGATGGGTAGAGCAAGCCCCCTCGCTGTGGTGGTTATCTGTTTGCGACGGCATCCGGGAACTGAATACGCGCTTTGGCGCTGAAATGACACAGGTGGCGGCGATTGCGGTCTGTGGGCAAATGCATGGCACGGTGCTACTGGATAGCGCAGGCCACCTGGTTGAAGACCGTGCGCTGCTGTGGAATGACAAACGCGCCTGGTCGCAGGTTGCCGCCTTCCGGGAACAGGAAGATGCGTTGTTTTGGCTTGAGCATCTTAATAATCCCCCTACGCCCGCGTGGCCAGCATTTAAGTTGCTGTGGATCCGTGAGCATCATCCTGATTTGTGGTCGCGTGTCGCCAGCGTGTTAATGCCGAAAGATTTTATCAACTTTCGTTTAACCGGCGTTCGTGCGACCGATTACAGCGAAGCCTCGTGCTATTACCTGATGGATAGCGCCACACGCCAGTGGTCAAGTGCTGCGCTCGACCGTTTTCAACTCCCGGCCAGTTTGCTGCCGAAGATCCATGCCGCCAGTGACGTGATTGGCGCTATCAGTCAGGAAGCTGCACGGGAAACGGGTTTGAGGCCGGGCATTCCGGTCGTAGCAGGCACGGCCGATATGGCTGCCAGCCTGCTCGGTTCAGGTGTTTACCAACCTGGCCAGGCATCTGACAGCACGGGTACTTCAACCATAATTACCGTGGTGAGCCATGCGCCGCTGTTGCATACGCAAGTGAATAATCTGCACCTCAGCAACGAGGCGTGGGGCGGCTTTACCTTGCTGGATGCCGGTGGCGATGCCATGCGCTGGGCGCGTGAAGCGTTCGGCGGCGGTCAGCATTCGCATCCTGAGATGCTGCGCCTTGCTGCAGAAAAGAAACCGGGCGCAGAGGGATTGCTATTCCTGCCGTATCTCACGGGCGAACGCCTGGCAGAGAAATGCAACTCGCGCGGGCAGCTATTTGGATTACAGCGCCGGCATGAGGCAGGCCACCTGTATCGTGCGGTGCTGGAAGGCGTAGCGTTTGCCTCATGGCGCAATCTGCGTCAGCTCAGTGAATGTTGCAACATGCCGGATAGCATTATTGCCTCTGGCGGCGGATCGCGCAGCGAATTGTGGCTGAGCATCAAAGCCTCGGTATATAACCGCCCTATTTTGCAAACCGCCAACCAGGAAAACGGTACGCTGGGCTGCGCCATTCTCGCTGCCACAGGCATCGGCCACTTCAATGACCTCGGCCACGGGGTACAACGCATGGTGCAGATTGCCGGTGAAATCCTACCCGATGCCCGCCTGCATGCAGCCTACCAACGTCAGTTCGATATCTTCGACCAACTTTATGTACAGGCACAACCGCTTTGGGATCGTCTCGATGCCGCGTCCGCCTGTTTTGAGGAGCAGGGATCATGAGCGAAATAGTGATTAAGAAGCAGGATCAGGTGGCAAGCGCGCACGGTGAAACCCTGGATCGTAGCGCCTATCTGCCAGCCACGCCGTGGCTGCAACTCTTGATGGTATGCTGCCTGTTTGCTTTATGGGGCATGGCGGGCAATCTTAATGACATCCTGATTGCTCAGTTTAAAAAGGGCTTTGACCTGAGTGATACGCAAACCGCGCTGGTGCAGTCAATCTTCTTCCTTGGCTACTTCCTCGTAGCGTTGCCCGCCGCGGCGGTCATTAAGCGCTACTCCTACAAAGTGGCGATCATCATCGGGCTTTGTTTGTACGCTGCGGGTTGCTTCCTGTTCATTCCGGCAGCCCATGCCATGACATACGCCGCATTTCTTGGTTGCCTTGGCGTGATCGCCAGCGGATTGTCGTTCCTCGAAACGTCTGCCAACACCTATTCGAGCCTGCTCGGGACCGCAGAAACCTCTACTCAACGTATTAACTTCTCGCAGATCTTTAACTCGGTCGGCGTGATTATGGGCGTGGTGATTGGTCAACAGCTGATCTTTAATAAGGACGATTTGACCCACGATCAACTGGCGGCGCTGCCGGCTGAAGCAGCGGATGCGATTCGTCAGCAAATGGTGTCTCAAGTCGTCACACCGTACCTGATCATCGGGTCGATTCTGGTGGTGCTGGCGCTGGTGTTTGTCGCGGTAAAGTTCCCGGCATGCAAACCCATCGCAAAAGCAGATGCGGTAAAAGAGCCGCTGATGCAGTCGCTAAAAAAACTATGGGCGGTTCCGCGATTCCGAATGGGTGTGCTCTCACAGTTCCTCTACGTCGGTGCGCAGGTGGGTCTATGGAGCTTCACCATCCGTTTCGTGCAACTGATTGAGCATGGTACAACCGAGCACTCGGCCACCTGGTGGTTAATCGCTACGTTGCTTTGCTACTCAGCAGGCAAAGTGGTCACCACAGCGTTAATGAAGCGCTACAGTCCGGCGCTGCTACTCGGCGTGTTCTGTTCGTTGTGCGTCATGCTGTTACTGTTTGCCGTCAGCCAGAAAAGCATGGCGGCCGTCGTCGCCATTATGGGAGTGAATTTCTGTATGGCGCTGTGCTGGCCGACAAACTTCGGCTTAACCATTAAAGGCATGGGCGCAGAAACTCAACTGGCAGGATCGATTGTGGTGATGTCCATTATTGGCGGCGCGGTGATTCCGCTGGTGATGGGCATCATGTCAGATATGAACGGTGGCGATATGCAGTTCGCCTTTATCATCCCTTTGGTGTGTTTTGCCTATGTGGCCTTCTTCGGCTTCTGGTGCCAGCGTAAGGGAGTTTGAACATGATCAAATCATTAGCGCACATAGGATTACGTACGCAGAACATCGTAACAGCACGTCATTTTTATCAGTCGCTGGGCTTTGAGTTTCAACGCCAGCTGGATATTCCGGAACCGCGTGGCACGATTGCCATCGCATTCTTACAACAGAAAGGCATTGTATTAGAGCTCTATCAATTGCCGTGGCAAACTGATGCACGTGCAGTGGAAGATAGTGGTGTTGATCATCTCGCGTGGCAGGTTGAGGACCTCGCAGCTACGGAAAAATGGGTAAGATCGCTGGGTTATCCGTTAGTCGAAGGGCCATGCGATCATCCTGCGGGCAGCCGTTATTTTATGATTGCCGGACCAGACGGTGAACGCGTGGAGTTTCTGCAGCCGCTTAACCGTTAAGTGAATTATCCGGGCGGAGTTCACGCCGCCCGGAAGCTGCGATAGAGTGATGCGGTTTTCCCACGTCTGAGGCCAATATGTATCTTGAGGAAAGACAAGAAAAAATCCTCGCCATTCTGAAAGAGAAACGCAAAATCTCGGTTGGCGAAATGAGCGAACGCTTCAACGTTTCTGGAGCGACCATTCGTACCGATCTTCGCCTGATGGAAGAGTCAGGTCAGCTGACACGCACGCACGGTGGCGCGATTCTGCGTACCCGAGCCAGCTTTGAAATGGGCTCGGATCTGCGGGAAAGTTTGCATATTGATGCCAAAGCTCGCATCGGTGCGCGGGCCGCACAGTTGGTCGAAGACGGCGATATCATCGTACTTGATACGGGCACGACCACACTGCATATCGCACATCACTTACGCGATCGTAAAAATCTCACCGTTATTACCAATGATTTTGCCATCGCCCGCGTGCTGGAAGAAGCCAGCGGCGTGCAACTGGTGCTGCTCGGTGGCATGGTGAAAAAAGGTTACCACTGTGTGATTCCGGCAGCGGGCGGCCAGATGATGGATCATCTCAACGTGGATAAAGCCTTTATGGCGGTGAATGGCATTTCGCTCAAGCAAGGAGCGTGTGTTGCAGACATCATGCTGGCGGAGAGCAAGCGCACCATCATTGAACACGCCAGTCAGGTTATCGTGGTATGCGACAGTAGTAAGCTGGGAAATACCTCGCTGGCGCAGTTCGCACGCTGCGATCAGGTCGATATGCTGGTGATGGATACGTTACCAGAAGATGCCGAAATCTGGCAGCAAGCTGGGATAGCGTTGGTCACCATTGAGAATTGAGTTCAGAACGTAATAGAGAGTTCAGTGCAGGACTTGATAGAGAGAATCCGCACGCCGCTACAAGCGTAAATCCATTGCTGTAACGGCGTGGTTGTGACGAGTAATTAACTGCGCTTCATCAGCAGGTACAAGCTGATGGCAAAGAACGCGGCGCTCGGCAATAGCGCCCCCAGAATCGGCGGGATGCCATACACCAGACTTAACGGACCGAAGATCTGATCCAGCACGTAGAACAGGAAGCCGAAGCTGATACCCGTCACCACGCGCACGCCCATCGACACGCTACGCAGCGGACCAAAGATAAACGACAGCGCCATCAGCATCATCACCGCCACGGACAGCGGCTGGAAGATTTTACCCCACATGTTCAGCAGATAACGCCCTGACACCTGGCCACTCTGCTTAAGGTATTTGCTGTAGTTGTACAGACCGCTAATGGACAGCGCATCCGGATCCAGCGCGACCACGCCGAGTTTGTCAGGCGTCAGGTTGGTTTTCCACTCCCCACCCAGACTTTGCGAACCGGTAATCTGCTTCGCATCACTCAGGTTGGACTCATCCACCTGCGACAGCTGCCACAACTTCTTGTCTTTGTTCCAGGTCGCACTGGCGGCATAACGCACGCTGAGCAGACGGCGCTGATCGGTGAAGGTGTAAATGCTGACGCCATCAATCTCGCTGTCGCCTTTGATGCGTTCGATGTAGATAAAGTCATGGCCGTCTTTCGCCCACAGCCCATTCTGCGTCGACATCAGCGAGCCGCCGTACAGCTGCTGCGCACGGTAGTTACGCGCCATCTGCTCGCCCTGCGGTGCCACAAATTCGCCGATAGCCATGGTCAACAGCACCAGCGGAATCGCGGTTTTCATCACCGCCAGCGCCACCTGCATACGGGTAAAGCCCGATGCCTGCATCACCACCAGCTCGCTGCGCTGCGCTAGCGTTCCCAAACCCAACAATGCACCCAAGAGTGCGGCCATCGGGAAGAAGATCTCAATATCTTTCGGTACGCTGAGCAGCGTGTAGTAACCGGCGTCGAGCGCGGTGTAAGCGCCCTGCCCGGTTTTACGTAGCTGATCGACAAATTTGATGATGCCCGATAGCGACACCAGCATGAACAGCGTCAGCATGATGGTGTTGAAGATGGTTTTGCCGATATAGCGGTCAAGGACCTTAAACATTACTGCGATCCTCCACGACTAAAGCGACCACGAATGCGTCGCATCGGTACCGTATCCCACAGGTTCAACATCACGGCCAGCGCCAGATAAGCCAGGTTCACTACCCACATCCAAATCGCGGGATCGAACTTGCCTTTCGCTGCGTTAGAACGTAACGAACTCTGCAGCAGGAAGAAGATCAGATACAGCAGCATCGCAGGCAGCATTGACAGCACACGCCCCTGACGAGGGTTGACCACGCTGAGTGGCACCACCATCAACGCCATCACCAGCACCGCAAACACCAGCGTTAAACGCCAATGGAACTCGGCCTGGAACTGCGGCGTTTTGTTTTGGTACAGCGTGCTAATGCTCGCCTGATCGGCATCATTCGGATCGAGCGTGGCTTCTTTATAGCCCACCAGCGCCTGGTAGTTGGTGAAGTCGGTGATGCGGAAATCGCGCAGCATCGCAGTGCCCTCGAAGCGCGTGCCTTTATCCAGCGTCACCACTTGTGAGCCGTCTTTGCGCTGCTCCATATGACCGCTGTCAGCCAGCACCACGGATGGGCGCGCATTACCTTTTGGACGCAGCTGCGCCAGGAACACGTTACCAAACGTGTTGCCTTTGACGTTCTCGACAAACAGCACGGTATTACCGTCGCTGGAGGTCTGAAACTGGCCCGCTGCCAGCGCCGCTGCGCCAGGGTTGGCTTTGGCATTTTGTGTGACTTCATCCTGGTAACGCGATGACCATGGCCCTAACCAAAGGACGTTGACCGCTGCGACCGCTGAAGTCAGCAGCATCAGGATCATCGCGGCCTTGACCAGCACGCTTTTCCCCAGGCCGCAGGCATGCATCACCGTGATCTCACTTTCGGTGTACAGCCGCCCAAGAGTCATTAAAATCGCCAGAAACAAGCTTAGGGGCAGGATAAGTTGTGCCATTTCAGGCACGCCAAGTCCTAACAATGTCAGAACCAGATTTGTTGGGATCTCGCCATCCACCGCTGCACCCAAAATCCTGACTAACTTCTGGCAAAAGAAGATCAGTAGCAGGATGAACAGGATAGCCAGCTGGCTTTTGAGCGTTTCCCGAACCAGATATCTAATGATGATCACGCTTAGTACGCCTGTGATAACTTGTCTTTTTGCAGGAAAATCGCTAGTTTCAACGCTTATCAGCCATTTTTCTTCATCAATGGCCGTCATCGTAGCTAAAATAGTATGACGAACGCGTTAGGGTGGTGAAAAAACAACACATTGCCACCACATCTCATTATGACCGTCGGCGTTAAATTGTCATGGCGCCGCTAAAAATAATGGGTTACGAACGCGCTACATTCTAACGACAGCTAAGGCCGTTGTCTTTAAGATTCAGGAGAGTGCATGGAGTTCAGTGTAAAAAGCGGTAGCCCGGAAAAACAGCGTAGCGCCTGCATTGTTGTAGGCGTTTTCGAACCGCGCCGTTTGTCACCCATTGCTGAACAGCTGGATAAAATCAGCGACGGCTACATCAGCGCCCTGCTGCGTCGCGGTGAACTGGAAGGCAAAGTCGGTCAGACATTGCTGCTGCACCATGTGCCTAACATCCTGTCTGAACGCATCCTGTTGATCGGCTGCGGTAAAGAGCGCGAGCTGGATGAACGCCAGTATAAACAGGTGATTCAGAAGACCATTAATACGCTGAACGACACCGGTTCGATGGAAGCGGTGTGCTTCCTGACCGAACTGCATGTTAAAGGGCGTAACACTTACTGGAAAGTCCGCCAGGCGGTTGAAACCTCAAAAGAAGCGCTCTACAACTTCGATCAGCTGAAAAGCAATAAAGTTGAACCGCGCCGTCCACTGCGCAAGCTGGTGTTCAACGTGCCAACCCGTCGTGAACTCACCAGCGGTGAACGTGCGATTCAGCATGGTTTAGCAGTGGCAGCCGGCGTCAGAGCCGCCAAAGACCTCAGCAATATGCCGCCAAATATTTGTAACGCCGCGTATCTGGCGTCACAGGCGCGCCAGTTGGCAGATGCTTACAGCAAAAATGTCACTACCCGTGTCATCGGCGAACAGCAGATGAAAGAGCTGGGCATGAACGCGTATCTGGCGGTCGGGGCCGGCTCACACAACGAATCGCTGATGTCGGTAATTGAGTACAAAGGCAGCACCGATCCGGAAGCGCGTCCAATTGTGCTGGTGGGTAAAGGCCTGACCTTCGATTCCGGTGGTATCTCGATCAAACCGGCCGATTCGATGGATGAAATGAAGTACGACATGTGCGGCGCGGCGTCCGTGTACGGCGTGATGCGCATGGTGGCGGAACTCAATCTGCCGCTGAACGTCGTCGGCGTACTGGTGGGTTGTGAGAACATGCCGGATGGTCGTTCGATGCGTCCAGGCGATGTGCTGACCACCATGTCAGGCCAGACCGTTGAAGTGCTGAATACCGATGCGGAAGGCCGTCTGGTGCTGTGCGACGCGCTGACTTACGTGGAGCGCTTCGAGCCAGAAGTGGTGATTGACGTCGCGACCCTGACCGGTGCCTGCGTGATTGCGCTCGGCCATCACGTCAGCGGTTTGATGTCGAACCATAATCCGCTGGCGCACGAGCTGATCAGCGCCTCAGAACAAGCAGGTGACCGCGCGTGGCGTCTGCCGATGGCAGATGAGTATCAGGAGCAGCTGGAATCCAATTTTGCTGATATGGCAAACATTGGCGGCCGTCCCGGCGGTGCCATCACTGCAGCCTGTTTCCTGGCGCGTTTTGCGCGTAAGTTTAACTGGGCGCACCTGGACATCGCGGGTACCGCATGGCGTTCTGGCAAGGCCAAAGGCGCCACCGGCCGCCCGGTTCCGCTGCTGTCGCAGTTCCTGTTGAACCGCGCAGGATTGAACGGCGACGATTAATCGCGGTTCAAAGATAGACGTATGAACTCATGGGGCGCAAAATGCGCCCCACTGTCATTAATGGAAATAAGCTTGCCATGAAAAACGCCACCTTCTATGTGATGGAGTCAGAAAGCGCCAGCGACGGCCTCAGCGCCATCGAAGCACTGGTGTGCGATCTGGCCGAAACACGCTGGCGTGACGGCAAACGCATCCTGATTGCCTGTGAAAATGAAGAGCAGGCCAATCGCCTGGATGAAGCACTCTGGCAGCGCCCGGCCAACGCTTTTGTGCCGCACAATCTGGCCGGTGAAGGCCCGCGATACGGCGCACCGGTGGAATTAGCCTGGCCGCAGCGTCGCGGCAGTTCCCCGCGTGACCTGCTGATTAGCCTGCTGCCACAGTTCGCAGATTTTGCTACTGGTTTCCATGAAGTGATAGACTTCGTACCTTACGAAGAATCCCTAAAACAACTGGCGCGCGACCGCTATAAAGCCTATCGCAGCGTTGGTTTCCAATTGAATACGGCGACGCCACCTCCGCCGCAAACGACAGTGTAGAAATGGAAAAGACATATAACCCGCAAGATATCGAGCAGCCGCTCTACGAGCACTGGGAACAGCAGGGCTACTTTAAACCGAATGGCGACACCAGCCAGGAAAGCTTTTGCATCATGATCCCGCCGCCGAACGTCACCGGCAGCTTGCATATGGGTCACGCTTTCCAGCAGACCATCATGGATACCATGATTCGTTACCAGCGTATGCAGGGTAAAAACACCCTGTGGCAGGCAGGTACTGACCATGCCGGTATCGCGACGCAGATGGTGGTTGAGCGCAAGATCGCCGCTGAAGAGGGCAAAACTCGCCAGGATTACGGCCGTGATGCTTTCATCGACAAAATCTGGCAGTGGAAAGCAGAGTCTGGCGGCACTATTACCCGTCAGATGCGTCGCCTTGGCAACTCCGTGGATTGGGAGCGCGAACGCTTCACCATGGATGAAGGCCTGTCGAATGCGGTGCGTGAAGTCTTCGTGCGCCTGTATAAAGAGAATCTGATTTACCGTGGCAAACGCCTGGTGAACTGGGATCCAAAACTGCGTACCGCTATCTCCGACCTGGAAGTGGAAAACCGCGAGAGCAAAGGCTCAATGTGGCATATACGCTACCCGCTGGCGGATGGCGTGAAAACCGCAGAAGGCAAAGATTATCTGGTGGTCGCCACCACTCGTCCGGAAACCCTGCTGGGCGATACCGGCGTGGCGGTGAACCCGGAAGATCCGCGCTATAAAGATCTGATCGGTAAAGAACTGATCCTGCCGCTGGTGAACCGTCGCATTCCGATCGTCGGCGATGAGCACGCGGACATGGAAAAAGGCACCGGCTGCGTGAAGATCACCCCAGCGCATGACTTCAACGACTATGAAGTCGGTCGTCGTCACAAGCTGCCAATGATCAACATCCTGACCTTTGATGGCGATATCCGCGAGCGTGCGGAAGTGTTCGACACCAATGGCGAAGTCAGCGACGAGTGCGCCGATGAGATCCCAGCGCAGTTCCAGAAAATGGAGCGTTTCGCGGCGCGTAAAGCCATGGTGGCTGCGGTTGATGAACTCGGCCTGCTGGATGAAATCAAACCACACGATCTGACCGTGCCTTACGGCGACCGTGGCGGCGTGGTGATCGAGCCAATGCTGACTGACCAATGGTATGTGCGCACGGCTCCACTGGCGAAAGTTGCGGTAGAAGCGGTCGAAAACGGCGACATCCAGTTTGTGCCAAAACAGTATGAAAACATGTACTTCTCATGGATGCGTGACATTCAGGATTGGTGCATCTCGCGTCAGCTGTGGTGGGGACATCGCATCCCGGCCTGGTATGACAACGACGGCAACGTCTATGTGGGTCGTACTGAAGCCGAAGTGCGTCAGGAAAATAACCTGGCTGACGTTGTGGTGCTGCGCCAGGACGACGACGTGCTGGACACCTGGTTCTCATCAGGCCTGTGGACCTTCTCGACCCTTGGCTGGCCAGAGAATACCGAAGCGCTGCGTACCTTCCACCCAACCAGCGTGTTGGTGAGCGGCTTCGACATCATCTTCTTCTGGATTGCGCGCATGATCATGCTGACCATGCACTTCATCAAAGATGAAGACGGCAAGCCACAGGTGCCGTTCAAAACCGTGTATATGACCGGTTTGATCCGTGATGAAGAAGGCCAGAAGATGTCCAAGTCGAAAGGCAACGTCATCGATCCACTGGATATGATCGACGGCATTTCGCTGGAAGATCTGCTGGAGAAACGCACCGGCAACATGATGCAGCCGCAGTTGGCTGAGAAGATCCGCAAACGTACCGAGAAGCAGTTCCCGGACGGCATTGTGGCATCAGGCACCGATGCCCTGCGCTTTACCCTGGCGGCACTGGCCTCAACTGGCCGTGACATCAACTGGGACATGAAGCGTCTCGAAGGCTATCGCAACTTCTGTAACAAGCTGTGGAACGCCAGCCGTTTCGTGCTGATGAACACCGAAGAGCATGATTGCGGGCAGAACGGCGGCGAACTGAAGTTGTCACTGGCGGATCGCTGGATTCTGACCGAATTCAACAGCACCGTGAAAGCCTATCGTGAAGCGCTGGACAGCTATCGCTTTGATATCGCTGCCAACATCCTGTACGACTTCACCTGGAACCAGTTCTGTGACTGGTATCTGGAGCTGACCAAGCCAGTCATGAGCAACGGCAGCGAAGCGGAACTGCGCGGCACGCGTAATACGCTGGTTACCGTGCTGGAAGCGGTCTTACGCCTGGCGCACCCAATCATTCCTTACATCACCGAAACCATCTGGCAGCGTGTGAAAGGTCTGAAGAATATCGATCACGACACCATCATGCTTCAGCCGTTCCCGCAGTTTGATGCGGCGAAAGAAGATGTGGAAGCCAAAGCGGATATCGAGTGGATCAAGCAGGCGATCGTGGCCGTGCGTAACATCCGTGCTGAAATGAACATCGCACCGGGTAAACCGCTGGATGTGTTGCTGCGTGACTGCTCGCCAACCGCGCAGCGTCGTGTCGATGAGAACCGTAGCTTCCTGTCACGTCTTGCGCGTCTTGAAAGCCTGACCATTCTGCCTGCGGGCGAGAAAGGTCCGGTCTCGGTCACCAAGATCGTCGAAGGCGCTGAGTTGCTGATCCCAATGGCGGATCTGGTCAACAAAGAAGCCGAGCTGGAGCGTCTGGCGAAAGAGTTGACCAAGCTGGATGTCGAGATTGAGAAGATCCAGGTCAAACTGGCGAACGAAGGCTTTGTTGCACGTGCACCGGAAGCGGTGGTGGCGAAAGAGCGCGAGCGCATCGTTGAGCTGGAACAATCAAAAGCAAAACTGATTGAACAGCAGGGCGTGATTGCGGCATTGTAAGCGCATCAGTCCAATTGCTAAATCATAGCCGGGCACTGCCCGGCTTTTTTACACCGGAAGAAAATGATGACCACCGCTACGCCACTGAATTTACAGGTGCGCCCGATTGTTGCGGCCGATAATCCGCTGATTGCGCAAGTGATCCGTGATGTCTCCGCAGAGTTTGGCCTGACCGCCGACAAAGGCTACACCGTGTCCGATCCGAATCTGGATCGCCTGTTCGAGTTGTACAGCGAAGCGAACAGCGCTTACTGGATCGTCGAGCATGAGGGACGTGTTGTGGGCGGCGGCGGCGTGGCACCTTTGGCGTGTAGCGCACCGGACATCTGCGAATTGCAGAAGATGTACTTCCTGCCCCAAGTGCGCGGTTTAGGGCTGGCGCGTACGCTGGCGTTGCGGGCGATGGAGTATGCGCGTCAGCAGGGTTTCCGTCGCTGCTATCTGGAAACCACCGGCACGCTAACCCGCGCGATTAAGCTGTATGAGTCATTGGGTTTTGAGCTGATCGACAGCGCGATGGGCTGTACCGGGCACGGCGATTGTGAAGTGCGGATGCTGAAAGTGTTGTGATGTAAAAGCGGTGCGCAGATTTGCGCACCCAACTTAGTAAGCAGGCACACCGCTGTGGAAACGCAACTCACCATCCGGCTCGCTGATTAAGCGCGCTTCCGCTACACCAAACGCCTGCACGCGCGGTGTAATATCCTTCGCTGAAATCTGTTCCGCCAGCTTCAAATAATCCTGATAGTGACGCGCTTCAGAACGCAGCAGCGAAATATAGAACTTCTGCAGCTGTTCATCCAGATACGGCGCCAGGCTGGCAAAACGCTCGCAGGATCGCGCTTCGATATAGGCCCCGCAAATCAGCTTATCCACCAGCGCTTCAGGTTCAAACGTACGGATTTCACGAATCAGCCCTTTGGCATAGCGGCTGGCAGTGATTTTGCGATACGGCAAACCACGCGACTGCATGATTTCCCACACCTGATAAAAATGATGCAGCTCTTCTTTGATCAGCAGAATCATCATCTCGACCAAATCATCCGCCCACGGCAGTTCGTTACGCACAATGATGCTCTTGGTCAGATTTTTATGCGCGTTAATGAAGTTGCTGTCTGGCTCTTCACGGTAGATGAAATCTTCGTACGGCTTGAGCCACGCCAGAATGGCATCGCCACTGGGTTTATCGGCTACATACTTACGAATGATAAATACTGCGGTTTGTGCCGCTTTTAACTCGCACACCATGTGATCGGTTAACAGCAGCGTCAGGTTTTCCGGCTTGCGCGCTTCGTCAATCCACGCTTGTGGCGTGCGGCAGTGCAGGAATTCATAAATGGGTTCTAACAGGGGAGCGTAATTCATCGGCGTTCTTTATCTGGCGGGGAAGTGGTTCTGGGCGGCGAGCGCCGCCCGTTTAAGACTTAGTGACGCACACCGTCGTCTTCTTCGTCGTCGATGAAATCACCATCGTCGTCTTCATCTTCCGCGTCCGGGTCTTCGAAGTAAGTGCCCCAGCCGTCGTAATCGACGTTGAACTTACCGGCCAGATTCACCAGTTGCTCAACTTGTGCATCAATCAGCTCTGGCTTCAATGCGCCTTCGCTCAGGATATCCACACACATCACCGTGCCGCCCTCTTCCAGCTCCAGCTCTTCTGGCTCACTCACTTCAAAGCCCAGTTTGAAAGCCTCAACCGCGACTTTCTCCAGTGAGTCGAAGTTGTTGCAAGAGAGGTGATGCTCGATAGTGTAAAGCGCATCCGGATCGCTGCCGTCTTCCAGCAACTCTTCAATGATCAGGCGGGTTTCTTCGCGCTGTTCTTCCAGCAATGCTTCATATGCCATGTGCGTGTCCTCAAAATGTTCGACGTGAATGCAATTATTTTCCCACACTGCCTCGCGCGCCACTACACAAAACGGAAAGTTTCTTAACGTCGGGGTTGAAAATGCATATTCATACGGTTAGATTGAATTTTAATTCATTATTAGTCCCCATCTGGAGCGCTGTATGAGTCAGCTGTATTCGAGACACTTCCTGAGATTGCTGGATTTCACCCCTGCTGAAATCGCCAACCTGTTAAGTCTGGCAGGTGAATTAAAACACGCTAAGAAAAATGCTACCGAAACGCAGTACCTGAAAGGCAAGAATATCGCGCTCATCTTCGAAAAAGACTCGACCCGTACCCGATGCTCTTTCGAAGTTGCCGCATACGATCAGGGCGCTAACGTGACTTATCTCGGCCCAAGCGGCAGCCAAATCGGCCATAAAGAGTCAATGAAAGACACCGCGCGCGTATTAGGCCGCATGTATGATGGCATTCAGTATCGTGGCTTCGGCCAGGAATTGGTGGAAACGCTGGCGGAATTTGCCGGTGTGCCGGTGTGGAACGGATTGACCACGGAATTCCACCCGACGCAGTTGCTGGCAGATTTGCTCACCATGCAAGAACATCTGCCAGGTAAACCATTGAGCGATATGACGTTGGTATATGTGGGTGACGCACGTAACAACATGGGCAACAGCATGCTGGAAGCGGCAGCTCTGGTAGGGCTGGACCTGCGCCTGGTGGCACCGAAGGGTTGCTGGCCGGAAGAGCAGTTGGTTGAACAGTGTCGCGTTGCAGCACAGAAAACCGGTGGCAAAATCACCCTGACCGAAGAGATTGCCGAGGGCGTACAAGGTGCGGATTTCATCTACACTGATGTGTGGGTGTCGATGGGTGAAGCGAAATCGGTATGGGAAGAGCGTATCGCCCTGCTGCGTCCGTATCAGGTAAACAGCGTGATGCTGGCGCTGACCGGCAATCCACAGGTGAAATTCCTGCACTGCCTGCCCGCCTTCCATGATGATCAAACCACGCTGGGCCGTCAGATGGCTGAACAGTATGGTCTGAAAGACGGCATGGAAGTGAGTAACGAGGTGTTTGAATCGGCGCACAGCATTGTTTTCGATCAGGCCGAAAACCGCATGCATACCATCAAAGCGGTGATGGTCGCTACGCTGGGTAACCCATAAAGCAAACGTTTACCTTGCGGCGATTTCTGCTTGATGCAAATCAGTGAATGCGTATAATGCGCCACAATTTGCCGGAGGAAACATGCAACAGCGCAGCGCACAATTTGCCGCTCTACCCCGCCTGACCACAGGCGATGCCGCTGTTTCTTTCCGTCAACCATTGATCGTAAAAAAAAGCCCCTTAAGCAGGGGCTTTTTTTTGTCCGCAATCCGGCAGCGCAGAGGAGAACGCTATGGCCAACCCGCTATATCGCAAGCACATTATTTCCATTAACGATCTCAACCGCGAAGAACTGGAGCTGGTGTTACACACCGCTGCCCAGCTCAAGGCTCATCCCCAGCCGGAACTGCTGAAGCACAACGTGATCGCCAGCTGCTTCTTTGAAGCCTCGACGCGCACCCGCCTGTCGTTTGAAACCGCTATGCATCGTTTGGGTGCTTCAGTGGTGGGCTTCGCCGACGGCAGCAATACCTCGCTGGGTAAGAAAGGCGAAACGCTGGCCGACACCATTTCGGTGATCAGCACTTATGTCGATGCGATTGTGATGCGTCATCCGCAGGAAGGCGCCGCGCGCCTGGCGACTGAATTCTCCAGCGGCATTCCAATTCTCAATGCCGGTGACGGTGCCAACCAGCACCCGACGCAAACCCTGCTGGATCTGTTCACCATTCGTGAAACTCAGAGTCGCCTCGACAACCTGAATGTGGCGATGGTCGGTGACCTAAAATATGGCCGTACCGTGCACTCGCTGACCCAGGCGCTGGCGAAATTCACCGGCAACCGTTTCTACTTTATTGCGCCGGATGCGCTGGCGATGCCGGCCTACATCACCGATATGCTGGATGAGCAGAACATAGTCTGGACGCGCCACGACACCATCGAAGAAGTGATGCCGGAACTCGACATCCTGTATATGACCCGTGTGCAGAAAGAGCGTCTCGATCCGTCTGAGTACGCCAACGTCAAAGCACAGTTCATCCTGCGCGCGGCCGATTTAGCCGGCGCACGCGACAACATGAAAGTGCTGCATCCGTTGCCGCGTATTGATGAGATCACCACTGACGTAGATAGCACGCCGCACGCCTGGTATTTCCAGCAGGCGGGCAACGGCATCTTCGCCCGCCAGGCTTTGCTGGCACTGGTACTGAATAGCGAACTGGCCCTGTAAGGAGAAATCGATGACTCACGATAATAAATTGCAGGTTGAAGCCATCAAGCGTGGCACGGTAATCGACCATATTCCTGCGCAGGTCGGTTTTAAATTACTGTCGCTGTTTCGCCTGACCGAGACCGACCAGCGCATCACCATTGGACTGAATCTGCCTTCAGGTGAGATGGGGCGCAAGGATTTGATTAAGATCGAGAATACCTTCCTGACCGATGATCAGATTAACCAGCTGGCGGTGTATGCGCCTCACGCCACGGTTAACCGCATTGATGAATACGAAGTGGTGGCGAAAATCGCCCCAACCTTACCGGATCGTGTCGAGCGTGTGCTGACCTGCCCGAACAGCAACTGCATTAGCCGCAGTGAGCCAGTATTCAGCAGCTTCGCGGTGAAACAGCGTGACGATGATGTGCACCTGAAGTGCAAATATTGCGAGAAAGAGTTCGCGCGCCACGTGGTGCTCGGTCACTGGTAATCGTGCTTATCGTCCCTATAATGGGGCGAACCAATACGCGGCTGACAAAGGTCGGCTGCGCACTTTTAAGGAGAAACAATGTCTCGCGAAATCAGCACAGAAAAAGCACCCGCAGCAATTGGCCCTTATGTGCAGGGCGTGGATCTCGGCAGCATGATCATCACTTCAGGCCAGATTCCTGTTGATCCGGCGATCGGTGCCGTGGCAGATGATGTGTCTGCGCAGGCGCGTCAGTCACTGGAGAACGTGAAGGCGATCGTGGAAGCCGCTGGCCTGAAAGTGGGCGACATTGTGAAAACCACCGTGTTCGTGAAAGATTTGAACGACTTCGCCACCGTTAACGCTACTTACGAAGCCTTCTTTACCGAGCACAACGCCAGCTTCCCGGCACGTTCTTGTGTGGAAGTCGCGCGTCTGCCGAAAGATGTGAAGATCGAGATTGAGGCCATTGCCGTACGTCGTTAAGTAAAGCAATGCGCAATAAATTGCGCCGCTACAAATTTGTGCTCAACTGTAGCGGCGCGATGAGTGTGCTAGAACATCACCTTAGCGACATCAATGCATGGCGTGCTCTTCACCCCCGTAGCGACGTAATTCCATGGTGTGCCATCCCCTCGTAGCGGCGTGATTGATCGCGCATCCGTTTATTTAGACGACCTCAGCAGCTTCTCTAGCGGCCTGACCAGCGCCAGCACGGTTTCATCCTGCACCTCGGCAGCGGCATCCAGTTTGGCATGCATCTCGGCCACTTCGCTGGCACCGTACGCCTGATTACGCTGCATCGCATTGACCAAATCGATGCCCATGCGGCTCAGTTGCGCCACCTGCTGAACCTGCTGCTGCAGCGGCTTGAGCTGATAGCTGCTCAGAATCAGCGGCATCACCGCGTCACTGTTGTTCTGCCAGCGCTGTAACTGCTGACGAATAACGTTGGCCGCCATGCGATCCTCACGGTTGGCGATCAGTGCATCGACTTGTTTATCCAGTAACCGCACCGGTTCGCTTTCGGCAGGCAGTACATCCGCCAGACGATTGAGCGGCTCGAAATAGTCATAGTGCCCTGCCTGGAATTTCAGGTGCTGACGCGTGTAATACTGCGCCGGTTCCAGCACCTCTGCCAGCACGCGCAGCGGCGTGATATCGCTGGTGTTGGCCAGTCGCATCATCTGCACCTCCGCCTGCTGATGCTGCTGTAATCCCACCGACACCGTGCCCCAGCGATCCACCGCGTTTAAGCGTTGGTACATGTTGTCGCTGTCGGTGACATCCTTCGCCGACCACAGACGCTCAGCCACCACAAAGGCACGCGGCCATAAACGCGTATCAATTACCCGGCTGTTGACGTTTTCCGCCCACAGCGCTGCTTCACCGCCAATCAGGTTGTTTTGCATTTGCTCAGGCGTTGGCACTGAAGGCTGAATACCAGTCGGCACCTGTGCCAGCTTGCTGCCCTCAGCGGGATAGCGCACATTGCCCACCAGCATATAACCGGTCAGTTTGTCCTGCGTCAGAGTGACCATTGGCTGAAACGGCCCCATCCAGGTATCCACGCTAAAGGTCAGCTGCGTGGGCGACAGCCAGCGAATATCACTCACCATACGCCGCCCTTTGCCGCTGAAATCAATAAAGCCACGCCAGCCGTTTTTAGCTTCCACCAGAGTGAAACTGCCTTTGACCGGGCTGCCCTTCAAACGCGGCATGGTGAACTGCCAGCTCTGCGCCTGCTCGTCGGCTTGAATCTGATCCTGACCCTGGAGTCCCTGCGGCCAGGGCTCGTTGCGGTAGTGGTAGGCTGCGGTTTGCGGTTGATCGAGATAGAAACCGGTTGAGAGAATGCCACGGAAATCGTGCTTCGCCACCTCACCTAACGCATCCTGCCCCTGCCAGGACTGGATCAAAATGCTGTTCGGCAGGTCCGGATGGTAAACCTCATCCCAGCCAATCATCCGGCGCTGATGCGCTTCCAGGATCTTCTCCACTCGCTGATTGAACCACGCCTGTAATGCGTGCGTGTCCTTCAGGCCATGGTCGCGCATAAACTGCTGAATCTTCGGCGAGTCGTTCCATTGGGTCGGATCCACTTCATCGCCGCCGATATGGATATAAGGATCGGGGAAGATCGCCGTAACCTCGCCCATTAGCGTATCGATGAAGGTGAAGACCGCTTCGTTGCTGGGATCGAGCAGCGGTTTAAACACGCCCCAGCCGCGTTCCATCTGGTACGGGCCCGGCGCACTGAGCAGCTCTGGCATCGCCACTGCAATCGCCGATGCGTGCCCCGGCACATCAATTTCCGGCACCACGCGCACGCCGCGCTGGGTGGCATAACGCACCACATCACGCATCTGTTGCTGCGTGTAGTAAAGGCCGTCGCTGGCCTTCTCCTGCAACTGCGGATAGTGGCTGGAGGCAAATCTCCAGCCCTGATCATCGGTCAGATGCCAGTGGAATACGTTCATTCGCGCTGCGGCGATACCGTCGATCTGCCGCTTCACCGTTTCAATCGGCAGGAAGTGGCGTGCCGAATCGATCAGCACCCCGCGCCACGGGAAGCGTGGTTTATCGTCAATGATGACGTAGGGGACCTGCGTTCCCGTCTCATTATTCTCAATCAACTGCAGCAGTGTCTCCATGCCGCGCATCGCACCGAAACGCGTGTTGGCTTTTAGCGTCACGCCGCCGCTGTTGACCTCAAGATGATAGCTCTCATCGCTGTCCGGTTGTGGCAAGGGATCCACTGCCTGGGCAATTTGTACCTGAATGGTGGCCTGATCGCTCGGCGCACTGGCGGGCAGCAGCGGCCAACCGGTTTGACGTGAAATGCGCGCACGCCAGCGCGCTTCAGCCCCCTCCAGATGATCGCCCGTAATATGCAGCGTGAATTGCGGTGTCAGCGTCAATGCGCCGCCGCTGGCAGGCTGCACCACTTTTTGCGGCCAGGGCATTAAAGGCAGATCAGAGGCGGGGGCGGCAACAGCGGAAAAAGTCAGGGATAAACAACAGGCGAGCAGCGTTCGTTGCAGAGGCATGTAAGGCATCCTTGTGAATAATGACGGGCCAAAAATAGGCAAAAAAACCATTAAACCTGCTTCGCATCGCAAATCAAGTTGCACGAGGTCGAAGTTTGGGCGGCTTAAAACTTTTGAAGTTTAGTCCGCTTAACCATTGTGCGGCTTTCAAACTTCGTTATGCCTTCTTTGCGGCAGGTCAAAAACAGCGCGATTAATTTCAGCCAAAACACCACATATAGCGATTACACTCTCCACAAATACCCATATATAGTTTCACGGAGAAGAAATGGCGACGGTGGTAATTAAGCGTGACGGCTGCAGAGTGCCGTTTGAAGCGCGGCGTATCGCGCTGGCGGTGCAGGCGGCGGCGCGAGCTGCACAAATAGAGGATGCGAGCTGGTGTACTCAGGTCGCTGAACAAGTGAGCCAGCGACTGTCCGATCGCATTGAGGTCGATATCCGTGACATCCAGTGTGCGGTGGAAGAGACGCTGATGGCCGGGCGCTGGCCGCAGCTGGCGCGCGCCTATATCGAATATCGCCATGACCGTGATTTAGCCCGTGAACAGCGTGGCAAACTGCATCACGCGATTCGTGGCCTGGTTGAACAGACCAATGCCGCGTTGCTCAACGAAAACGCCAACAAAGACAGCAAAGTGATCCCCACCCAGCGCGATTTGCTGGCAGGCATCGTTGCCAAACATTATGCCCAACAGCAGCTGCTGCCGCGTGATGTGGTACTGGCGCATGAGCGCGGTGAGATCCACTATCACGATCTCGACTATTCGCCATTTTTCCCGATGTTTAACTGCATGTTGATCGATCTTCAGGGCATGTTGAACAACGGCTTTAAGATGGGCAATGCCGAAATCGAGCCGCCGAAATCCATTGCCACCGCGACGGCGGTGACGGCGCAGATCATTGCGCAGGTCGCCAGCCATATTTACGGTGGTACCACCATCAACCGCATTGATGAAGTGCTGGCGCCGTTTGTGACTCTCAGCCTTGAAAAGCATCGTGCGGTGGCAGTGGAATGGCAGATCCCGGATGCGGAAGCCTATGCGCGCGTGCGCACGGAGAAAGAGTGCTATGACGCATTCCAGTCTCTGGAATATGAGGTCAACACGCTGCACACCGCCAACGGGCAGACGCCGTTTGTCACCTTTGGCTTTGGTCTTGGCACCGATTGGGCCGCGCGCCTGATTCAGCAGTCGATTCTGCGTAATCGCATCGCAGGGTTGGGGAAAAACCATAAAACTGCGGTGTTCCCGAAACTGGTATTTGCCATCCGCGAAGGGGTGAATCGTCGTCCCGGTGATTTTAACTACGACATCAAGCAGCTGGCGCTGGAGTGTGCCAGCAAGCGCATGTATCCCGACATTCTCAATTACGACAAGGTGGTAGAAGTCACCGGTTCGTTCAAAACCCCGATGGGCTGCCGCAGCTTCCTCGGCGTGTATGAGGAAAACGGTAAGCAGATTCACGAAGGGCGAAACAATATTGGGGTGATAAGCCTGAACCTGCCGCGCATTGCACTGGAAGCCAAAGGCAATGAAGCTCATTTCTGGCTGCTGCTGGATGAACGGCTTGAACTGGCTAAACGGGCATTGATGACGCGCATCGCCCGGCTGGAGAAAACCAAAGCACGCGTAGCGCCGATTCTCTACATGGAGGGCGCGTGTGGCGTACGTTTGAACGCTGATGACGAAGTCGGCGCGATTTTCCGCAACGGCCGTGCTTCGATCTCGCTCGGCTACATCGGCCTGCATGAAACGCTGAACGCGCTGAGCGGCAATGAAGTCCATCCGTATGATGCGCAGCACCTGCGGGAAAAAGGCGTGGCGATTGTGAAGCGACTGCGTGCTGCTGTGGATGCGTGGAAAGACGAGACCGGCTACGGTTTTAGCCTGTACAGCACGCCAAGCGAGAATCTCTGCGATCGCTTCTGTCGTCTCGATGCCGCCGAATTTGGTGTGGTGCCGGGCGTCACCGACAAAGGCTACTACACCAACAGCTTCCATCTCGACGTCGAAAAGAAAGTGAATCCCTACGACAAGATCGACTTTGAAGCGCCCTACCCGGCCATCGCCAATGGCGGCTTCATCTGTTACGGCGAATACCCCAATATTCAACACAACCTCAAGGCGCTGGAGGATGTGTGGGATTACAGCTATCACCGCGTGCCCTATTACGGCACCAATACGCCCATCGATGAGTGCTACGAATGCGGCTTTACGGGTGAATTCAGTTGCACCAGCAAAGGCTTTACCTGCCCGAGCTGTGGTAACCACGATCCGGCTCGCGTCTCCGTCACGCGCCGCGTCTGTGGTTATCTGGGCAGCCCCGATGCGCGCCCCTTTAATGCCGGCAAGCAGGAAGAAGTACAGCGTCGCGTTAAACATCTGGATACCGGACAGTTAGGATGATGCGTATTCATCGCTATTACGCCGTCGATATCGTCAACGGGCCGGGCACGCGCTGCACGCTGTTTGTTGCCGGGTGCGAGCATCAGTGTCGCGGCTGCTACAACCAAAGTACCTGGCGGCTCGATTCCGGCGTACCGTTCACGTTGGAGATGGAGGAGCAGCTGATTGCCGATCTCAAGGATCAGCGCATTCCGCGCCAGGGGTTGTCGCTCAGCGGTGGTGATCCCCTGCATCCGCACAATGTGCCGCACATCCGTCGTCTGGTGAAACGCGTGCGGCGTGAATGCCCGGACAAAGATATCTGGCTGTGGACCGGCTATGAGATGGCGGAACTGAGCGCGGCACAGCGTGAAGTGGTGGATGAAATTGATGTGCTGATCGACGGGCGGTTTGTGGAAGCGGAGAAAGATGCGCGGCTGCTATGGCGCGGCAGCCGCAATCAGAAGATCTGGTATTTACGTCAGCCACAGGGCGATCGTACCGAGGATCATACCGCTCAGCGCCACGCCAATCAGCGCGATCCACAGCGCGCGCGCCGGGAAGGCACGGTGCAGCATCAGTAGCGATGGCACACTCACGGCGGGTAAGGTTACCAGCAGCGCCAGCGCAGGCGCGATCCCCATGCCCGCCAGCATCATGGTCTGTACAATGGGAATTTCTGCAGCGGTGGGAATGACAAACAAACAGCCCGCTATCGCCATCAGCATCACCCAAAACAGCGTGTTGCCCACTGCGCCATCGGCATGCGGGAACAGCCAGACTCGCGCAGCACCCAATAACAGCACGGCAACGATATACAGCGGGATGGTGTTCCAGAACAGTCGCCACATCACGCGCAGCCAGCGAGTCAGAAACGGCTGCTCGCTGTCGGCAGCCATCACCATGGGCGCGGCAATGGTTTGTTCTGGCACGCTACGCTGCACCAGCGATGCAATGCCTGGCACCATGATCACGCCCGCCACCAGCCGAATCGCCGCGAAGTGCCAACCCAGCACAAATCCCATAAAGATTAGCGTGGCGGGATTTAATAGCGGATTGGCCAGCCAAAAGGCCATCGCCGCCCCGCTGGATACCTGCGACTGACGCAAACCCGCCGCCACCGGCGCGGCACAACAGGTGCACATCATCCCCGGCAAGCCTAAACCGGTGCCGATCAGCGTCGATCCAAACCGCGAGTTGCCCATCAGGCGCAGCAGCCAGTTGCGTGGGATCAGCACCTGTACCAGCGATCCCAAAATCACACCCAGCACTGCGGCTTTCCAGACGGCGAGGAAGTAAACCATCGCGTAATCCAGCGCCGCGCGCCACGGTGAATCCGCGGCATTCGCCAAAATGGATATGCCGATTGAATGGGTTTCAGCCGCTGTGAAGGCTTTGCCGTAATAGGGCTGCCATTTGACGTACCACAGGCCAATGACGACGACGGCGAGGAACAGCAAGGGTTTCCACCATGCGAAGCGCGCCGCTGGTGCAGAAGATGCAAGTTGGGTCATAGCAGATTCCGTATTCTACAGAATAACGAATGCCGCACCGGGAAGTGAGGCGGTTAATCCATAGTGTTATTCAGGTTATTGGAATCTGCTACGCAAAGTTAGCGTAAGTTTGATCGGGCGCGGAAAATTAACTTTCGCCGGTTTTATCGCGCTGCCAAAGGATTTTTTTGCCGAAGCCCAGCGCGTTGTCAGTCATCTTCAGCTCATCCAACATAATCTCCCACAAGGGTGCCTGAACCTTGCGGGCAATCGGATAACGTTTCTGGTAGGCATGCCGCGCCTGCGCTTCACGCTCTCCAGTAAGCTGCTGAATACGGCCACTGTACTGCACGCCTTTGATTAGCAACACGGTTTTCGGCTGGCCGTTAACCGTCCCCGCCACGCGCGGATTAGCTTGCATAAGGGTGCCGTGTCGCGTATCGGGTTCGGTCATCAACCAAAACGCCATTCGTGTTTCATCCAGCACGTAAAAGCAGTTGGCACACCACAGATCGTCGCCATGACTGGCGCACAATGACAGGGCACGCTGTTTTTTAAGAAAACGAATAAGATGAGAATGGTCAGACACAATGCAACTCCATGTGGCAGATAGCGAGGCTAGCCTAAGCGCGCTACACTGCCCAACAGCCATTGAACAGGAAAAGTCATATGCAACAGGGCTGGCAGCTCTATATGCTGCAAACCGCCGCCGGGATGCTTTATACAGGCATTACCACAGATGTTCATCGCCGCCTGCAGCAGCATCAATCCGGGAAAGGTGCGCGCGCATTGCGTGGCAAGGGTCCGCTGACGCTGGTGTTTAACTGTGATGCCGGCGATCGCGCAGCCGCTTCGCGCCTGGAATATCAGGTGAAGCAGCTCAGTCGCACGCAAAAGCTGCTGCTGGTATCGCAGCAGCCTTCATGCCTGAATGCGTGGTTTAATCGAAACGATTAAAAGGTTCGGAGAAAGCGATTAATCCTTCTGCGCCCGTAAATGCATCATCCGCTAATTTATAGACCTGAAATGCCGCTTCACTGCCCAGCCAGCGACAGTGCAAGCCGTGACGTGCCGCCGGTTCGAAGCCCAACGGGTTGTAGAATTCGGGATCGCCCAAGACCACCACCGCGCTGTAGCTGAACTCGTTCAGGGAATCGAGCCCTTCATACACCAGCTGTTTGGCAATGCCCTGCTCGCGCACGGATTCATCCACCGCCAGAGGCGCCAGCGCCACCCAATTGCGGTCTTCACCTTGTAAGGTCACCGGGCTAAAGGCGGCATAACCTAATACCTGCCCTTCATCATCCGTGGCCACTACACCTAGCGTTAATAAACCATCTTCACGCAGCTGCTGCACCAGTTCAGCCTCGGCGGAGGTCGCAAAACTACGCTTCAATAAGCTGTCGATGCCCGCCGCATCCACACCAATTTCAGTACGAATCAACATGAGATCCCCGCGCGCGCCTCAGCGGCCTCCGCGTCCTGTTTCATTCCTGCCTCAACAAAGGCAGCCAGCTGCTGCAACCCCGTGCGCAAAGGCGTGGGCATGGCCTCCAGTTCAATGGCATCCATCAAATTCTTCACCTCCAAACCCAGCTCCGTGTCGCCCTCAATCACCAGACGGCGTTGGAAGAACAACATATCGGGGTCTGCTTTGCGTGCTGCCACCAGCAACAAGTCGTTGGCTTCACCGCGGAACCAGACATCTGCCTCGGCGTCGCGTGAAACGGTCAGGCGTCCATTCTGCAAGGTGGTGATCCAGCGCAGATTCACATCTGCAATCTCAATCCCAAGAAAGCGCCCTTCCAGAAAGTCTAACTCACCTTCAGACAAAGCATGACGAAATTGCCAGTTTAAGAGTTGTTGCAAAACCACTTTTTTTACAGGGAATGGGGTGAATGAAATAGGTAAGGCAAGGAATTCTGGGCCTTTTTTCACCATCAGGCCGCGTAAGCGCGAAAACATCATCAACAATCCCTTCAGAAAATTTTACCTATATTGCCACATCCAGGCGCCCTCGCCTCCACTGAGATCAAGGAAATTGCGGAACAATTGATTAAATAATCTTCACTCTGCATGCTGACTGACGCTTTCACTGCCTTAAATCAACATTCACGCCTGTCGCCTTCCCTACACTTTAACGCTTCGGAATTCGGGGGAGGAAATGTATGGAACTGCTGTGTCCAGCGGGGAATTTACCTGCGCTGAAATCGGCGGTGGAGCATGGCGCCGATGCAGTGTATGTCGGTCTGAAAGACGACACCAATGCCCGCCACTTTGCTGGCCTTAATTTTACTGACAAGAAGCTGGCAGAAGCGGCGCGCTTCCTGCACCAGCATCGCCGCAAGCTGCACGTGGCCATCAACACCTTTGCCCATCCTGACGGCATCAATCGCTGGCAAACCGCGATTGATGTGGCGGCACAAAACGGTGCTGATGCCTTGATTCTCGCCGATATCGCCACGCTGGAATATGCCGCGCAGCGCTATCCGCAGGTAGAACGCCACCTTTCGGTGCAGGCTTCGGCCACCAATCTGCAGGCCATCCACTTTTACCATCGCCATTTCAATCTCAGCCGCGTGGTGTTGCCGCGCGTGCTGTCGATGCATCAGGTTAAACAGCTGGCACGTGAAACGCCGGTCCCACTCGAAGTGTTTGCCTTTGGCAGCCTGTGCATTATGGCCGAAGGTCGCTGTTATCTCTCCTCCTGGCTAACGGGTGAATCACCGAACAGTGCAGGAGCCTGCTCACCGGCAAAATTCGTGCGCTGGCAGCAAACGCCGCAAGGGATGGAATCGCGCCTCAATGAAGTGCTGATCGATCGTTACGGCGCTGATGAAAGCGCCGGCTACCCCACGCTGTGCAAGGGGCGCTATGAAGTGGATGATCAGCGCTATCACGTGCTGGAAGAGCCCACCAGCCTGAACACCTTATCGCTGTTACCTGAACTGCTGCGCGCCAATATCGCCTCGGTGAAAATTGAGGGTCGCCAGCGCAGTCCGGCTTATGTGGCACAGGTGGCAAAAGTGTGGCGCCAGGCGATTGATCGCTGTATGGCCTCGCCCGAGGAATTCGCGGTGCAGGAACCCTGGATGCGCGCGTTGGGCGAACTTTCTGAAGGTAGCCAGACCACGCTCGGTGCCTATCACCGCAGCTGGCAGTGAGGAGATGCTATGAAATATGCCATCGGGCCGGTGCTGTGGTACTGGCCAACGGAAACGCTGGAACACTTTTATCAGCAGGCTGCCGTCAGCTCTGCTGACATCATCTACCTCGGCGAAGCGGTATGCAGTAAACGTCGTGCAACCTCATTCCAGCAATGGATGGAATTAGCACGCCAACTGGCACAACATGGCAAACAGGTCGTGCTCAGCACGCTGGCGCTGTTGCAGTCGCCTTCGGAAGTCAAAGAGCTGCGGCGCTATGTGGAGAACGGTGAGTTTTTGCTGGAAGCCAACGACATCGGCACCGTTAACATGGCAGCCGAACGTAAGCTGCCGTTTGTCGCCGGGCCGACGCTTAATGTCTACAACGCGCAAACGCTACAGCTGCTGCTCAAAGAGGGTATGACGCGCTGGTGTTTACCGGTCGAGATGTCGCGCGACTGGCTGATTCAACTGTTGCAGCAGTGCGATGCCGCTGGCCTGCGCGACAAGTTTGAAGTGGAGGTATTGGGCTATGGCCATCTGCCGCTGGCGCTGTCGGCACGCTGCTTTACCGCCCGTTCCGAAAATCGCGCCAAAGATGACTGTCAGACTTGCTGTATTCACTATCCCACTGGCCGCCGCGTGCTGTCGCAGGAGGGCCAACAGGTGTTTGTGTTGAATGGCATCCAGACCATGAGCGGCTACTGCTATAACCTTGGTAACGATTTGGCCGGCATGCATAACTGGATCGACATCGTACGCCTCTCGCCGCAGGATGAAACCACGCTAACAGAGGTTGCTCGCTTCCGTGCGAACGAGGCCGGTGAAGCGCCGCTGATGATGGCGCGCGGCAGTGAATGCAACGGTTACTGGCGTCGTTTGGCGGGTATGGCGCTTGAAGGCGGACGGTAAAGGCACGTTCCGGCTATATTCCTGCTGTTAATAGCAGTTTTAATATGGGTAATGATGCGTAATACTGACTGGCGCAGGTCTGATAACACCTGCGCCATCATTATCTGGAGTGCCCATGTCTGAGAAAAAAAACGTTCGCCTGTCCGTGCTGGATCTTGCACCTATCCCGCAAGGTTCTGCTGCGCGCGAAGCTTTCCACAATTCGCTGGCGCTGGCGCGTCAATCTGAAGCCCTTGGTTTCCATCGTTACTGGCTCGCTGAGCACCACAACATGACCGGTATCGCCAGTGCGGCAACCTCGGTGTTGATTGGCTATCTGGCCGCGAATACCGAAACTCTGCGCCTCGGATCTGGCGGTATTATGCTGCCCAACCACGCACCACTGGTGATCGCTGAACAGTTTGGTACGCTCGAATCCTTATACCCTGGCCGTATTGATTTAGGGCTGGGCCGTGCGCCAGGCTCCGACCAGCGCACCATGCTCGCGCTGCGCCGCCACCTCTCCAGCGCCCAGGCGGACAGCTTCCCGGAAGATGTAGCAGAACTGATTCGTTGGTTTGATGCCGAAGAGGGTGAGCATCCTCCGGTACAACCGGTACCGGGTTTAGGCTTAAAAATTCCAGTCTGGTTATTGGGTTCCAGCCTCTACAGCGCACAACTGGCCGCACAGCTCGGCTTGCCGTTCGCCTTTGCTTCCCACTTTGCACCGGACCTGTTGTTCCAGGCTTTGCATCTCTATCGTGAGAAATTCAAGCCTTCTGCGCGTCTGGCGAAACCTTATGCCATGGTGTGCGTCAACGTGGTCGCGGCGGATAGCGAGCGCGATGCGCGCTTCCTGTTTACCTCGATGCAGCAGCAGTTTATTAATCTGCGCCGGGGCAAACCGGGCCCGCTGCCAGCTCCTGTCGAAAACATGGATAACCTCTGGTCACCATCAGAGCAGTACGGTGTACAGCAGGCGTTGAGCATGTCGATTGTCGGTGACAGCGATAAAGTGCGTCAGGGGCTGGCTGCGCTGATGCGCGAAACGCAGGCCGATGAAATCATGGTTAATGGCCAGATTTTCGACCCGCAAGCCCGTCTGCGTTCCTTCGCACTGGCGATGGAAGCGGCACGCTCGCTGTAACGTTTACTGCTGTGGGGTCAATCCTTCTGGCCCCACAGCCACCATACGCACATCACGAGCCGGCGATTGCCCGTAAAAACGGCTGTATTCACGGCTAAACTGCGAAGCGCTCTGATACCCCACGCGATACCCTGCGGTTCCCGCATCTAACTTATCAATCAACATCAAACGCCGCGCTTCATTAAGGCGCAGCTGCTTTTGATACTGCATTGGTGTCATGGCCGTGACCGATTTGAAATGATGGTGCAGCGACGAAATACTCATGCCCACGCTACTGGCCAGCTGATCCATCTTGAGCGGCTGATGAAAGTTTTCACGTAGCCAGCGTGCCGCGCGCGCCACTTTGTTGCCCGGCCGCTCCGTCAACGCCATGTTGAGGATGCGGGGTCCTTCCGGCCCGGTAAGGAGTCGATAGAAAATCTCTTGCTCAATTAACGGTGCCAGCGCCGGAATATCCTGGGGCTGATCCAACAGCTCAATCAGGCGGATCACGGCATCGACCAGGGGCGGCGCCACTTTGTGTACCGTAATCCCACGTTCATTGGTTACCGTTGCGCCAATCTGCTGCAGCGGGAAATGTTCGAGGTAGTGCATCAGGCGCGTTTCATTGATGGTGATCCCGACGCCCAGATTCGGTTTCTCCTCCGTGGCCTGCACCACGCAGGATTGCACCGGCATATCCAGCGTCACTAGCAGCAGATCGCCCGGTCCGTAATGCATCACGTCTTCACCCATGCGCAATGCTTTTTGCCCTTGCGCCACCAGTGCAAAACTGGCCCAGGTGGCAATGTGCGACAGGCTCGTGGGTTTGGAGCTTCGGCCAAAAGAGAGAAAATCGATGGGGCTGAAGTGGCGGCCATCTTCCGGGGTATGGCGAGCGATCATCGCCACCAACTGCTGCCACTGTTCCTGATGAATCATGCGTTGCGCACTCCGTGATGAGTGATCACTGTCTCCGCATTCTCGCCTTTCGCTCGCGTGACGCCTAGTCCCTGCACAACACATTTGCAGGATTGTGCAAAAAGCTTGCAGGATTGCGCTACCGCAAAATTGTATGGACAGCGCATGCTTACCCTTCCCCGAATTCTCAGGTGGAGAGACACAATGAAAGCACTTGAAGGCAAAATCGCGCTGGTGACGGGCGCCTCGAAAGGCATTGGCGCCGCCATTGCTATGACTTTCGCAGCGGCCGGCGCTCGCGTCATTGTTAATTACCGCCAGGATGAAGCGGGTGCGGCAGATGTGGTTGCGGATATCTGCGAGCTGGGCAGCGATGCCATTGCGGTACAAGCAGATATCTCTCGCGAGGCCGATGTGCAGCGTTTATTCGCGCGCAGCATCGAGCAGTTTGGCGCGCCGGATATCGTGGTCAACAATGCCGGTATTTTCCATCATGGCGATTTCGCCGAACTCAGCCTCAGTGAAATGCAGCAGCAGCTCAATGTAAATGTATTGGGCACGTTACTGGTCTGCCAGCAGGCGGCGAAACATTTCCCGGCTCGCGGGGGCACCATCATTAACTTGAGCGCCCTTAACAGCCAACGCAGCACACCGGGATCGGTGTTATGGGCAGCAACCAAAGGGGCAATTGATACCTTAACGCAGGGCCTGGCTCGTGAATTGGGGCCACGTAATATTCGCGTCAATGCGCTGGCACCAGGAATCATCCTGACCGAAGGTTTACTGGCAGCGAAGAAGATGAATCCGGATGTCAAAGCGAAGCTGATCGCTGCTACGCCGTTGGGACGGTTTGGTCTGCCGGAAGATGTGGCGCAGGTTGCCCTGTTTCTGGCATCAGAAGAGTCAGCCTACGTCAGTGGAGAGCGGGTGTTAATTGCCGGCGGCGTGTAACGTTTAATTTACGAACATAAAAAAAGGGACGCAGCGGCGTCCCTTTTTACTATTTAGCGTTTTATCGCTTACGCGTCACGACGACGTGGTGCAGAAGCACCTTCTGGACGTGGGCCACGACCGCCTTCACGGTTGAAGCGTCCGCCTTCACGGCCACCTTCACGACGTTCAGAGAAGCGACGTGGTGCACCTTCGCCACGCGGAGCGCCATTACCACGACGCTCACCATCACGACCGCCTGGACGACGTTCGCTACGCTCGAACGCAGGAGCATCACCCATCAACTGCATGTTCATCGGCTTGTTCAGGATGCGCGTGCGAGTGAAGTGCTGCAGAACTTCGCCCGGCATACCTTTAGGCAGCTCGATGGTTGAGTGCGTACCAAACAGCTTGATGTTACCGATGTAACGGCTGCTGATGTCGCCTTCGTTAGCGATCGCGCCCACGATATGGCGAACTTCAACACCATCATCACGGCCCACTTCAATGCGGTACAGCTGCATTTCGCCAACGTCACGACGTTCGCGACGTGGAGCGCCATCACGGTCACCGCGGCTTTCGCGTGGACCACGTGAGTCACGTGAATCACGACGATCATCGCGGTCGCGGAACTCACGACGTGGTGGGCGTGGTGCTTCTGGTGGCAGAATCAGTGGACGTTCGCCCTGTGCCATTTTCAGCAGTGCTGCGGCCAGTGTTTCGAGATCCAGATCTTCGCCCGGCTGCATTTTGCTCAGCAGTGCACGGTACATATCCAGATCGCTGCTTTCCAGCTGCAGCTGTACTTTGGCGGCGAATTTAGCCAGACGGCGCTCGCTCAGCAGTTCTGCATTTGGCAGTTCAACTTCTGGAATAGTCAACTTCATGGTGCGTTCGATGTTACGCAGCAGACGACGCTCGCGGTTCTCAACGAACAGCAGCGCACGGCCAGCACGACCCGCACGACCGGTACGACCGATACGGTGAACGTAAGACTCAGCATCCATTGGGATGTCATAGTTAACAACCAGGCTGATACGCTCAACGTCCAGACCACGTGCTGCAACGTCGGTCGCGATCAGGATATCCAGACGACCATCTTTCAGGCGCTCCAGTGTCTGCTCACGCAGAGCCTGGTTCATGTCACCGTTCAGTGCTGCGCTGTTATAGCCGCTGCGCTCCAGCGCTTCAGCCACTTCCAGCGTAGCGTTTTTGGTACGCACGAAGATGATGGCAGCATCAAAGTCTTCCGCTTCCAGGAAACGCACCAGCGCGTCAGTTTTACGGCCATAAGCGGTCCAGTAAGACTGAGAAATGTCAGGACGCGTGGTCAGGCTTGACTGAATGCGCACTTCCTGTGGATCTTTCATGAAGCGTTTGGTGATACGACGAATCGCTTCTGGCATGGTCGCTGAGAACAGCGCGGTCTGATGACCGTCTGGGATCTGCGCCATGATGGTTTCAACGTCTTCGATGAAGCCCATACGCAGCATTTCATCAGCTTCGTCCAGCACCAGGCCGCGCAGGTTAGACAGATCTAACGTGCCGCGTTTCAGGTGATCCAGCAGACGACCAGGCGTACCTACGACAACCTGTGGTCCCTGGCGCAGTGCGCGCAGCTGAACGTCATAGCGCTGGCCGCCGTACAGGGCAACCACGTTCACGCCACGCATGTGTTTAGAGAATTCCGTCATGGCTTCAGCAACCTGAACAGCCAGTTCACGGGTTGGAGCCAGCACCAGGATCTGTGGTGCGCGGACAGATGGATCAATGTTGTTCAGTAACGGCAGGGAGAATGCCGCTGTTTTACCACTCCCGGTCTGCGCCATACCCAGCACATCACGGCCCGCCAGCAGGTGAGGAATACACTCAGCCTGGATTGGAGATGGCTTTTCGTAGCCCATACCGTTCAGTGATTCGAGGATGTCAGAGTTCAGGCCAAGGTCAGAAAAAGTGGTTTGAATATCAGTCATGTAGTACACGTGCCTCTTAGATTGCGGCGGCCAGTCTACATAACTCGTCGTGAAAATTTTCAGTCATTTTCATCAAAAAGTGTGAACCGGCTCAAATTAGAAGTTTTGACGAACAGAAAAGCCCTCACCTCGAAGATGATGACTTTACAAGTATTCAGGCAATAAAAGTTCGTCAGCTATTGCTGGTCAGATTCTGATAAATCGTCTTGTGTCTGGCCGAGTTGCGCCAGTTCCAACAATGCGTATCGGTGCTCAACAAAGTTGTTAACATTGTTAGCGACCGCCAGTTTGAACAACGCTTTCGCGTCGTCCTTCTCCCCCAGACTTAGGTAGTACTTACCTAAATAGAAGTTGGTTTCACTGAGATGTTCAGCGAGCGAGGTGTTATCCGTTGCGTCCGCCTTGAGACGTTCCATCAGCGTTTTTTCACTGATGTCGCCAAGGTAGAACTCGACAATATTCCATCCCCATTGGTCCCGGACCGCTTTGTCATGTCGCTGTCTCAGCGTGACTTTGGCCTTGTCGGCATCCATATCGCTTTCAACGAGATAGAGCCAAAGGCTGCGGAAAGGATCGTTAGGATCGTCTTGATAAAACGCCAGCAGATCATCTTGCGCTAACTTGTATCGACCGCCGTAATAGAGGGCGATACCACGGTTTAAATGCGCATAGTTGTAAGTTGGATCAAGCTCAAGTACAGAATCAAACGCTTCATAGGCAGCATCAAAATTGCCTGCCTGCGTTAAGTATATACCGAGGTAGTTAAACACCTCAGGCATATCCGGTCTTATAGACAGCGCTTGCGAGAAATCGTTCCGCGCTAATGCCCTCAGACCCAAACTATCATACAACACTCCGCGCTCATATAATAGCTGTGCGCGTTCATCATCGGTCAGAGCACGACTGGCAAGAATTTGTTCCATTCGCGCCAGGATCACCTCTTGCTGCAGTGTGGGCTGCAAAGGTACTGCCAGAACTTCGTTCTTACGCCAATTGGAGTTGCTGCATCCTGCCAGCGTGATAGCTGTCGCAACAAAACACCAGCGCAAAAAAGGCTTCATTTCCCACTCCCGAATACAAACATTGGGATAACCATCCTGTCATCCGCCTGCTGTGCACAAGGATTCCCGCCCTCGCGATGATCCAAATACCTCTCCCCGAAAAGCAGGGAGAGGCCAATCAGTAAACGCTTACTCGGCGTCAGATGCATTCGTTGCAGCAGGGGTTTCTTCCGCTGGTTTCTGCTCTGTCGCTTCTTTGATGCTCAGGCGTACGCGGCCCTGACGGTCCACTTCCATTACTTTCACTGGAACTTCCTGACCCATCTGCAGATAGTCGGTCACTTTCTCAACACGCTTATCAGCGATCTGAGAGATATGGACCAGACCCTCTTTACCGCCGCCGATTGCCACGAAGGCACCGAAATCAACGATACGCGTCACTTTACCAGAGTAGATACGACCCACTTCGATTTCAGCGGTGATCTCTTCAATACGACGAATCGCTTCTTTCGCTTTGTTGCCGTCGGTTGCTGCAATCTTCACAGTGCCATCATCTTCAATTTCGATGGTGGTGCCGGTTTCTTCGGTCAGCGCACGGATAACAGAACCGCCTTTACCGATAACATCTTTGATCTTGTCTGAGCTGATCTTGATGGTATAGATACGTGGTGCGAACTCAGAAATTTCCTGACGTGGGGTGCTGATGGCCTGCTCCATCACGCTCAGGATGTGCAGACGCGCGCCCTTAGCCTGATTCAGTGCAACCTGCATGATCTCACGGGTGATACCTTCAATTTTGATATCCATCTGCAACGCAGTGATACCGTCGCGGCTGCCAGCTACTTTGAAGTCCATATCGCCGAGGTGATCTTCATCGCCCAGGATGTCAGACAGAACCACGAAGTTCTCGTCTTCTTTGACCAGACCCATCGCGATACCGGCTACGGCTGCTTTGATCGGTACGCCTGCGTCCATCAGTGCCAGAGAAGCACCACACACAGAAGCCATTGAAGAAGAACCGTTAGATTCGGTGATTTCTGACACCACACGGACGGTGTACGGGAACTCTTCCTGCTTCGGCATCACTGCCAGCACGCCACGCTTCGCCAGACGACCGTGACCAATTTCACGACGCTTCGGTGAGCCAACCATGCCGGTTTCGCCCACTGAGTATGGAGGGAAGTTATAGTGGAACAGGAAGCTATCAGTACGCTCGCCCATCAGCTCATCCAGGTTCTGCGCATCACGGGCGGTACCCAGTGTTGCGGTAACCAGTGCCTGCGTTTCACCACGGGTGAACAGAGAAGAACCGTGAGTACGTGGCAGCACGCCAGTACGTACATCCAGACCACGGATCATATCTTTTTCGCGGCCATCGATACGTGGCTCACCACGGATGATACGGCTACGCACGACGCTCTTCTCGAGATCGTGAACGATGTCAGCGATTTCGCCAGCATCCAGCGTTTCGTCTTCAGCCTGAAGGGCAGCGATAGTCGCGTCTTTAACTGCGCCAACCTGAGTGTAACGCTCTTGCTTATCAGTGATGCGGTAAGCATCAGCAATACCGGCTTCTGCCAGTGCAGCAACACGTGCAATCAGTGCATCGTTCGCTGGCTCTGGCTGCCAGTCCCAACGTGGTTTGCCTGCTTCAGCAACCAGTGCGTTGATGTTTTCGATAACAACCTGCTGCTGATCGTGGCCGAACACCACCGCGCCCAGCATCTGGTCTTCGGTCAGTACTTCTGCTTCAGATTCAACCATCAGAACCGCGTTCTGCGTACCTGCAACCACCAGGTCCAGACGTGAAGTTTTGATTTCATCAGCGGTTGGGTTCAGAACGTACTGGTCATTGATATAACCCACACGTGCTGCACCGATTGGGCCGTTGAATGGCAGGCCTGACAGCGCCAGCGCGGCAGATGCGCCGATCATCGCAACAATGTCCGGGTTAACCTGTGGGTTAACAGACACAACGGTCGCAATAACCTGCACTTCGTTGATGAAACCTTCCGGGAACAGTGGACGCACTGGACGGTCAATCAGACGAGAAATCAGGGTTTCGCCTTCGCTTGGACGGCCTTCACGACGGAAGAAGCTACCCGGGATACGACCAGCAGCGTAAGTACGCTCCTGATAGTTAACCGTCAGCGGGAAGAAATCCTGACCTGGTTTGGTTTTTTTCTGGCCAACAACAGTCACGAATACCGCGGTGTCGTCCATGCTCGCCATAACTGCTGCAGTGGCCTGGCGCGCCATCATGCCGGTTTCCAGCGTGACGGTATGCTGACCATATTGGAATTTGCGTACGATCGGGTTCAGCAAAATTTAAGTCCTTAAATTCGAGGGGCAGAGCGCTCTTTGGCTCGCCGGGGTTTACCGATCTTTAGTTGCATCCTCGCGACTAATGACAATCTTCAACCGCTCATGCGGTAAAGCCTCTCATTAGCCGCGCGAAACGCTGCAAGCAAAGATCACTCTCAGCAACAATACATGAGTTTGGTACGGAATGCTGCGGATTGCTCGAAAAAAGGGGCCATAAAGGCCCCCTTTTCGCGAAACTCGCACAAATCTGATCGTCAGATGCGCTTTTCTGCATAGTGCATGTGCTACATCGTTGATCAGATTCTTCAGACTTAGCGACGCAGACCCAGGGTTTCGATCAGGCTGGTGTAACGTGCAACGTCTTTACGCTTCAGGTAGTCCAGCAGCTTACGACGCTGAGATACCATGCGCAGCAGACCGCGACGGCTGTGGTGGTCTTTTTTGTGCTCAGAGAAGTGACCCTGCAGGTGGTTAATCTGAGCAGTCAGCAGAGCAACCTGAACTTCAGTTGAACCGCTGTCGTTAGCACCACGACCGAATTTAGCAACGATCTCTGCTTTAGCTTCTACGCTTAGAGACATAATAAACTCCGAAATAATAAATGAATGGTTGGGTGCCGATCTCTAATTCAGCAGCCCGCTTTAAAAGCCGCGCTATTCTACTCTTCGCCTGATTGCAACGCAAATGCGCCGTTAGCTCAAACGTGAATGTGTTGATTAGGCGGGATACTCGACCACCAGACGACGCGGCGCCACGCGCCCATCCTCAGCGATTTCTGCCATGCCGATAAATTTATGTTCTTCACCTTCGGTAACACGCACCAATCCCTGTTCAGGCGCATTCGCCACCTGCACCGGCATCCCCTGCTTGAAATAAGCGGCGACAGAGGGCAGCAAATTGACGATGGGGTACTCCTCCGCAGGGCTATCCATTGGCAGCAGCAGTGCATCCAGTGCACGGTAGTCTGGCGTTTCTGCTGCGTTGGCTTCAGCCGCCATCGCCTGCAACTGCTCAAAGGTGATCATGCGATCAATCGGATACTTTGCCACCTGCAAACGACGCAACATAATCACATGTGCGCCGCAGCCGAGCTTCTCGCCGAGGTCATCGATGATGGTGCGAATATAAGTGCCCTTGGAAACGTGAATTTCCAGCTCCAGCTCATCCCCTTCCCAGCGAATAAACTGCAGTTCAAATACGGTGATCGGACGTGCTTCACGCGGTACGGTAATGCCTTCACGCGCGTATTCATACAGCTTGCGGCCCTGGTACTTCAACGCAGAGAACATGGTGGGTACTTGTAAGGTGTCACCACGGAAGCTCTCCAGCGCCGCATCAAGCTGGGCTTGATTGAAGGTCACCGGGCGCGTTTCGACGATATTGCCATCAGCGTCTGAGGTATCCGTACGCTCGCCGAGGCGGGCAATAACGCGATAGCGTTTATCGGAATCGAGCAGGAACTGCGAGAACTTCGTCGCTTCACCGAGGCAGATCGGCAGCATGCCTGTTGCCAGGGGATCAAGCGCACCCGTGTGACCCGCTTTGTTAGCATGGAACAGACGCTTCACTTTCTGCAGCACATCGTTCGAGGATGCGCCCTGATGCTTATCCAGCAAAAAAACACCGTGGACGTCGCGACCGCGACGACGAGGACGACTCATTAGTCCTCCTTGTCATCTTCCGCCGGGCTTTCGCCACGACGCTCAACGTCACTTTTGATCACGTTGCTGACCAGGTTAGACATGCGCATCCCTTCGATCAGCGAGTTGTCATAGAAGAAGGTCAGTTCAGGTACGATACGCAGACGCATCGCTTTCCCCACCAGAATACGGATATAACCTGAGGCTTCTTTCAGCGCTTTCAGGCCATTTTTTACCGCATCTTCATCCTGATCATTCAAAAAGGTCACGAAGACTTTGGCATACGCCAGGTCGCGTGACACTTCTACGCCGGATACCGTTACCATCATGCCGAGGCGCGGGTCTTTAATTTCACGTTGCAGGATAATTGCGATTTCTTTCTGCAGTTCCTGAGATACGCGCTGTGGGCGGCCAAATTCTTTTGCCATTTTTTCTTTCTCCCAAATAATTCGGGAGGCCAGAGGCCTCCCAAATTGCAACACATCAAGTGATGATCAATCGATGGTGCGTTTAATTTCAATCACTTCAAAGACTTCGATCATGTCACCAACGCGAACGTCGTTGTAGTTCTTCACGCCGATACCACACTCCATGCCGTTACGCACTTCGTTGACATCGTCTTTAAAGCGACGCAGAGATTCCAGCTCGCCTTCGTAAATCACCACGTTGTCGCGCAGTACGCGAATCGGGTTGTGACGTTTGATGTTGCCTTCGGTGACCATACAGCCAGCAATGGCGCCAAATTTCGGTGACTTGAACACGTCACGCACTTCGGCCAGACCAATGATCTGCTGTTTGAATTCCGGTGCCAGCATGCCGCTCATGGCTGCTTTTACTTCGTCAATCAGATTATAGATAACGGAGTAGTAGCGCAGGTCCACGTTTTCAGCGTCAATCACGCGACGCGCAGAAGCGTCAGCACGGACGTTAAAGCCGAGGATGATGGCGTTGGAAGCCGCTGCCAGGGTCGCGTCGGTTTCGGTGATACCACCCACGCCCGAACCGATAATCTTCACCTTCACTTCGTCGGTGGAGAGTTTCAGCAGCGAGTCGGAGATCGCTTCCACCGAACCCTGTACGTCGGACTTCAGCACGATGTTCAGCTCGGACACTTCGCCTTCGGTCATGTTGGCGAACATGTTCTCCAACTTCGACTTCTGCTGACGCGCCAGTTTCACTTCGCGGAATTTGCCCTGACGATACAGTGCAACTTCACGTGCTTTCTTCTCATCACGCACAACAGTCGCTTCATCACCCGCTGCTGGCACACCAGACAGACCGAGGATTTCCACTGGAATGGATGGACCCGCTTCCAGCACTTCACGACCCAGTTCGTCACGCATCGCACGGACACGGCCGTATTCGAAGCCGCACAGTACGATATCGCCTTTGTTCAGCGTACCTTCACGCACCAGCACGGTCGCAACCGGGCCACGACCTTTGTCGAGGAAGGATTCGATAACCACGCCGCTCGCCATACCTTCACGAATGGCGGTCAGTTCCAGCACTTCAGCCTGCAGCAGAATCGCATTCAGCAGGTCATCAATACCGGTACCCGCTTTCGCAGAGACGTTAACGAACATGTTTTCACCGCCCCACTCTTCCGGAATGATTCCGTACTGGGTCAGTTCATTCTTCACGCGATCCGGGTCTGCTTCTGGCTTATCAATCTTGTTCACCGCAACCACAACCGGCACTTTGGCCGCTTTGGCGTGCTGGATGGCTTCGATAGTCTGTGGCATCACGCCGTCATCGGCAGCAACCACCAGAATAACGATATCCGTTGCCTGCGCACCACGTGCACGCATCGCGGTAAACGCGGCGTGGCCCGGGGTATCCAGGAAGGTTACCATACCGTTGTCAGTTTCAACGTGGTAAGCACCGATATGCTGTGTAATACCGCCAGCCTCGCCTGAGGCGACTTTGGTTGAGCGGATATAGTCCAGCAGCGAGGTTTTACCATGGTCAACGTGACCCATGATAGTGACCACCGGAGCGCGTGACTCCTGCGCTGCATCGGTATCACGATCGTCCATCACCGCTTCTTCCAGTTCGTTCTCGCGGCGCAGGATCACTTTGTGACCCATTTCTTCCGCAACCAACTGGGCTGTTTCCTGGTCGATGACTTGGTTAATGGTCGCCATTGCGCCCATTTTCATCATCGCTTTGATAACCAGTGAGCCTTTCACCGCCATTTTGTTTGCCAGTTCGGCAACAGTAATGGTTTCGCCGATGATCACATCACGGTTAACAGCCTGAACGGGTTTGTTGAAGCCCTGCTGCAATGCGCTTGGCTTACGGTTTTTACCACCTTTTCCACCACGGAACTGCGCACGCGCTTCTTCGCGATCAGTTTTCGCTTCAGAATGCTTGTTGCCTTTTTTGGCTGGGCGCGCTGCTTTGGTGGTACGCGCACGTCCACGTCCGCCTTCAACTTCGCGGTCGTTTTCGTCTTCAGCCTGACGGGCATGAGTGGAAGTGGTGACATGGTAGTCGCCTTTGTCTTCTTCCTCTGGTTTTTCCCATTCAGCTGATTTCTCTTCAGCCAGGCGGCGGGCTTCTTCTGCCACACGGCGAGCATCTTCTTCCAGCTTACGGCGTGCTTCTTCTTCCGCTTTGCGTTTCAGATCAGCCGCTTCGGCTTCACGACGCGCCTTATCAGACTGCGCAGCCTTGGTTACTTCATCGGTAGGTTGATTAGTCACTTTCTCATTTTCCGCTGCTTCACGCTTGGCCTTTTCAGCGGCTTCGCGCTTGGCTTTATCTTCGGCTTCACGTTGCGCTTTTTGTTCAGCTTCGCGACGGGCTTGTTCTTCCGCCTCGCGACGCGCCTGCTCTTCCGCTTCACGCTGCGCCTCGGCTTCAGCTTCTGCCTGAGCTTGCTCAGACTCAGCATCACCTTTCACGTATGTGCGTTTTTTGCGGACTTCGATTTGCACCGACTTACTTTTACCCCCGGTGACGGGAATATTCAAGGTGCTGCGCGTTTTGCGCTGTAATGTCAGTTTACTTGAACCGGTCTGACCGTGCTCACGATTCAAGTGGGACAGTAAGGTTTCTTTCTCTTGCTGGGACACTGCATCGTTCTCAGACTTACGGATCCCTGCGTCAGCAAATTGCTGTACCAGGCGATCGACCGGAGTCTGAATTTCGGCGGCCAGCGATTTTACGGTTACATCTGTCATGCTGTTCCTTCCTGTTATTACGCGTCATCGCCGAACCAGCAGATATTACGTGCAGCCATAATCAGCGCACCGGCCTTCTCATCATCCAGCCCTTCAATATCTGTCAGATCGTCAACACCTTGCTCAGCGAGATCTTCCAGCGTGCAAACGCCTTTGGACGCCAGGCGATACGCCAGCGCACGATCCAGGCCCTCAAGATTCAGAAGATCCTCAGCGGGCTCCTGATTACCAAGGCTCTCTTCTTTCGCTAATGCCAGGGTGGTCAACGCATTTTTTGCTCGTTCACGCAGGGCTTCAATGGTCTCTTCGTCGAGGCCGTCGATTTCCAGCAACTCGTTGATTGGCACATAAGCCAATTCTTCCAGCGAAGAGAAGCCCTCTTCCACCAGTACGGTGGCGAACTCTTCGTCGATGTCGAGATGTTTGGTGAACATATCGATCGCTGCGTGGGCTTCAGCCTGATGCTTAGCCTGCAGATCATCGACGGTCATCACGTTCAGTTCCCAACCACTCAGTTGGGAAGCCAGACGCACGTTTTGGCCGTTACGGCCGATCGCCTGAGCCAGATTGCCGGCTTCAACAGCGATATCCATGGTGTGATTGTCTTCATCCACCACAATTGACGCCACATCGGCTGGCGCCATGGCGTTAATGACGAATTGTGCCGGGTTATCGTCCCACAGCACGATATCAATACGCTCGCCACCCAGCTCGCTTGATACAGCCTGGACGCGCGCACCGCGCATACCCACACAAGCACCTACCGGATCAATACGTTTATCGTTGGTTTTCACCGCGATTTTGGCGCGTGAACCTGGATCGCGCGCTGCCGCTTTGATCTCGATAACTTCTTCACCGATTTCTGGCACCTCAATGCGGAACAGTTCGATCAGCATTTCTGGCTTAGAACGGGTGACAAACAGCTGTGCACCACGCGCTTCCGGGCGAACGGCATATAACACGCCGCGAATACGGTCGCCTGGGCGGAAGTTTTCACGTGGCAGCATATCTTCGCGTCCGATCACGGCTTCAGCATTGCTGCCCAGATCGAGTGAGATGCTGTCGCGGTTTACTTTCTTCACCACGCCGGTGATGATTTCACCTTCGTGTTGACGGAACTGATCAACCACCATCGCGCGCTCAGCCTCACGGACTTTCTGCACGATAACCTGTTTAGCGGTTTGGGTGGTGATACGGTCGAAGGTGACAGATTCGATCTGATCTTCAACGTATTCGCCCAGATTGAACGCTTCGTCTTCAAAGCGGGCCGCATCCAGCGTAATTTCACGAGTCGGCTGTGTTACTTCTTCCACAATCTGCCAGCGACGGAAAGTATCGAAATCACCGCTGCGACGGTCAATGCTGACGCGCACTTCGATCTCTTGCTCATACTTCTTTTTAGTCGCAGTGGCCAAAGCGCTCTCAAGCGCTTCGAAGATTTTCTCACGTGGCAGGGCTTTTTCGTTAGAAACGGCTTCTACTACAGCTAAGATCTCTTTGTTCATCCTGGTTAGCCTCAATCCGGACTTTTAAAAGTGGGGGACCAGGTTCGCTTTCTGAATATTACTCAGCGCGAACACCTCATCGTTACCCTCAACGGTTACCGTGATCATCTCACCTTCCACGGATTTGATGATCCCCTGCCATTTACGGCGGTTCTGTACGGCCATACGCAGTGTCAGGCTCACCTCATCACCGGCGAAACGTGCATAGTGTTCAGCAGTGAAAAGAGGACGCTCGAGACCTGGCGAGGAGACTTCAAGGTTGTAAGCCACCGTAATGGGATCTTCCACATCCATTACCGCGCTGACCTGGTGGCTAACATCGGCACAATCATCAACATTGATACCATTCTCACTATCAATATAGATGCGCAAAGTCGATGTGCGACCGCGAACGAATTCGATACCGACCAATTCGTAGCCAAGCGCTTCTACTGGAGCGGTGATCAAATCAGTCAATTTTTGCTCTAATGTGGACAAGCCCACCCCCAAGACATAAAAAAAGGGCCTATAGCCCAGTATTGCGATTCCTGATAACAAAAAACCCCGAAAATTCGGGGCTTTTTATCACTGGACCCTGTACGCCGCAGAGCGGCATCGGCACACAATCCAAAAGAATTTTTTTCAAAAAAACACTGAGGATGCGTCCGTCGATGCATACAGTATATTTGAAAAAGAACTCTAAGGGAAAGTGGTTGCGGGGGCCGGATTTGAACCGACGACCTTCGGGTTATGAGCCCGACGAGCTACCAGGCTGCTCCACCCCGCGTCCGAAAACGTGGCGAATAATACGCCGACCTTGCTTAAAAAGCAAGTTTTACTGAGATTTGGTACCGAGGACGGGACTTGAACCCGTAAGCCCTTTCGAGCACTACCACCTCAAGGTAGCGTGTCTACCAATTTCACCACCTCGGTACTGCACTGACTGCGACGTTATGTTGCCGCTAAAGCATTGACGATGTTACTGCGGGATATCATTGCCCGGGGTTGCCGGTTTAGCTGGCTGAGTCTGCTGTTCAGACTGAGCTGGCGCAGTGAGGTTTTCCCACTCGCTTCCTTTAGAAGACTTGTTCGTGTTCAGATTGCCCAGAATCAAGCTGATGATGAAGAACAGGGTCGCCAGTACTGCCGTCATACGTGTCATGAAATTACCAGACCCGTTTGAACCGAACAGTGTACCAGAGGCGCCTGCACCGAATGAGGCTCCCATATCAGCGCCTTTGCCTTGCTGAAGCATGATCAGACCCACGAGGCCAATCGCAACAATAAGGAAAACAACTAACAGAGCTTCGTACATAATCAACCTGTTTCCTTGCGCGTTATCCGCACAGTTAAAGCTTCACCAATATTGACGGGGAGTATCGTCATCACCCATCAGAAGCGGGTGTGAATACTAACCAATGGGACATACCTCTGCAAGCGCAATTTTCACGAACCTTATTGATTGCGGAAAAAAGCGCCAGGATGGTGATTTAACAGGCGGAAAGTCGAAATCTCGCCGCCTGTTAACACGCTTAGACCGCTTTCACCGCATCAGCAATTTTATGCGCCAGCTCGGTGACTAACGCTTCATCTTCACCCTCGACCATCACGCGAATCAGCGGCTCAGTGCCCGATTTACGCAGCAGCACACGACCGCGCCCTGCTAGCGTTTTCTCCACTTCAGCGCTGACAGCCTTAACGCTCTCGGATTCAAGAGGATCATGACTGCCGCTGAAGCGCACATTCACCAGAATCTGCGGCAGCATTTTCATGCCACTGCACAAATCATGCAGACTCATGTGATTACGCACGATAGCAGTGAGTACTTGCAAACTTGCCACAATGCCATCGCCAGTGCTGATTTTATCCAACAGAATGACATGCCCGGAGTTTTCAGCCCCCATGCGCCAGCCCTTCTCCTGCATTTTTTCCAGCACGTAGCGGTCACCCACTTTGGCACGTGTGAAAGGAATACCCAGCTGTTTCAACGCCAGTTCCAGCCCCATATTACTCATCAACGTACCCACCACGCCGCCGCGCAGTTGCCCCTGACGCAAGGCTTCACGTGCGATGATGTAGAGAATCTGGTCACCATCGACCTTCATGCCCAGATGATCCACCATCATGATGCGGTCGCCATCGCCATCGTAAGCAAGGCCCAAATCGGCCTTCTCTTCCAGCACGCGCTGCTGCAGCATGCGGAGATCGGTTGCGCCGCACTCTTTGTTGATGTTCATGCCATCGGGCTGCACGCCAATCGCAATCACTTTGGCACCTAATTCACGCAGCACATTAGGCGCAATGTGATAGGTCGCACCGTTGGCGCAATCCACTACGATTTTCAGACCGTTAAGACTTAACTCGCTCGGGAATGTGCCTTTACAGAACTCGATATAACGACCAGCAGCATCAACGATACGGCTGGCGCGCCCCAACTCAGCGGACTCAACGCAGGTCAGTGGCTTCTCTAACTCAAGCTCGATGGCCTCTTCCACTTCATCCGGCAATTTAGTGCCTTCCGCAGAGAAAAATTTGATGCCGTTATCGTCGAAGGGGTTATGCGATGCAGAGATCACGATACCGGCTTCTGCACGGAAGGTACGTGTCAGATAGGCAATCGCGGGGGTTGGCATAGGCCCGGTAAAGGCCGCCGACAAACCAGCAGCAGCCAGGCCCGCTTCCAGTGCCGATTCCAGCATGTAGCCAGAAATACGCGTATCTTTACCAATTAATACCTTACGTGATCCAGAGCGCGCCAGAACCTTACCCGCAGCAAAACCCAGCTTTAGGACAAAATCAGGGGTAATCGGTGCTTCACCGACCTTGCCACGAATACCATCTGTACCGAAATATTTACGATTACTCATGCTTTATCCTTTTGCTCTCCGTGTCGCTTCAACAATACGCATCGCTTCGACAGTCTCTTTCACATCATGCACGCGAATAATTTGTGCGCCCTGCATAGCGGCAATCACCGCACAGCTCAGGCTGCCGGTCAGACGCTGCGTCGGACCGACATTTAACAGCTGGCCAATCATCGATTTGCGCGACATTCCGACCAATAGCGGTAAGCCAAAATGGTGGAAATGGCTGAGTTCAGCCAGCAGTTGATAATTGTGGTTGAGATTCTTACCGAAACCGAAGCCAGGGTCGAGCAACAGATTCTCTTTTTTAATGCCTGCCGCTTCGCAACGTGCAATCTGTGCCTGGAAGTAAGCGTCCACTTCACCCACGATATTCTGATATTCAGGTGCTTGCTGCATAGTGCGCGGTTCGCCCTGCATGTGCATCAGGCATACCGGCAGACCGGTCTCCGCTGCCGCTGCCAATGCACCCGGTTCTGACAGTGAACGAATATCATTAATGATGTGAGCACCCACTCGCGCCGATTCACGGATCACCTCTGGCTTTGAAGTATCAACAGAAATCCACACTTCAAAACGCTGGGCGATGGCTTCCACCACCGGAATCACGCGCGCTAACTCTTCATCTACGCTGACTTCATCGGCACCTGGCCGCGTAGATTCCCCGCCGACATCGATGATGGTTGCGCCCGCATTCACCATCTCATTGGTATGGGTCAGCGCATCCACCAATGTGTTGTGTGTTCCGCCATCAGAGAAGGAGTCCGGCGTGACATTCAAAATACCCATCACATGGGGAAACGACAGATCGAGATGGGAATCACGGGCGAACAACTTCATGGCGGGAATCTCCTTGGGAATCACGGTATCACTGAATGTAAAAAACCCCGGACCGGCCGGGGTTTTTGCTGAGGTTTATGGCCTCTTATTTGTCGAGCTGTTCTGACATGGTGTTGCCAGGATTTGGCGTACGCGGTTCATCAACCGGACGTGGCGCCTTTGGCGTCCCATTGTTGTCCGATGAACTGCTGCTGCCTGAATCATCCCAACCTGCTGGTGGGCGAACTTCACGGCGAGCCATCAAGTCATCAATCTGTGGCGCATCAATGGTTTCATACTTCATCAGCGCGTCTTTCATCGCGTGAAGGATGTCCATGTTCTCACCCAGCAGAACACGAGCACGCTGGTAGTTGCTGTCGATCAGGTGTTTAACTTCCTGGTCGATGATGCGTGCTGTTTCATCTGACATGTGTTTCGCCTTAGCCACAGAGCGGCCGAGGAACACTTCGCCTTCTTCTTCAGCATACAGCAACGGACCTAACTTCTCGTTGAAGCCCCACTGCGTCACCATGTTGCGCGCCAGGTTAGTGGCGACTTTAATGTCGTTAGATGCACCGGTAGAAACGTGTTCTGCGCCGTAGATGATCTCTTCCGCCAGACGACCGCCGTACAGCGTTGAGATCTGGCTTTCAAGTTTCTGGCGGCTGGCGCTAATCGCGTCACCTTCTGGCAAGAAGAAGGTCACACCCAGCGCACGTCCACGCGGGATAATTGTCACTTTATGCACCGGATCGTGTTCCGGTACCAGACGACCAATAATCGCATGGCCCGCTTCGTGGTAAGCGGTGGATTCTTTCTGCGCTTCCGTCATCACCATGGAGCGACGTTCTGCACCCATCATGATTTTGTCTTTCGCTTTCTCGAACTCAACCATCGAGACCACACGCTTGTTGCCACGTGCAGCAAACAGTGCCGCTTCGTTGACAAGGTTAGCGAGGTCAGCACCCGAGAAGCCCGGCGTACCACGTGCGATGATCGCTGCATCGATGTCAGTGGCCAGCGGCACACGACGCATATGCACTTTCAGAATCTGTTCACGACCGCGGACATCTGGCAGACCGACCACAACCTGGCGGTCAAAACGACCTGGGCGCAGCAGCGCGGGGTCAAGTACGTCTGGACGGTTAGTTGCGGCGATAACGATGATGCCTTCATTACCTTCGAAGCCATCCATCTCAACCAGCATCTGGTTCAGCGTCTGCTCACGTTCATCATGACCACCGCCTAAACCGGCGCCACGTTGACGGCCTACAGCATCGATTTCATCGATAAAGATGATGCACGGCGCGGCTTTCTTCGCCTGCTCGAACATGTCACGCACACGAGATGCACCGACACCCACGAACATTTCAACAAAGTCAGAACCGGAGATAGTGAAGAACGGCACTTTTGCTTCGCCAGCAATCGCTTTAGCCAGCAAGGTTTTACCGGTACCCGGAGGGCCGACCATCAGGACGCCTTTCGGGATCTTACCACCCAGTTTCTGGAAGCGACTTGGCTCGCGCAGATATTCAACCAGTTCACCCACTTCTTCTTTCGCTTCATCGCAACCTGCGACATCAGCAAACGTGGTCTTGATCTGGTCTTCGGTCAGCATGCGGGCTTTACTCTTGCCAAAGGACATCGCGCCTTTGCCACCGCCGCCCTGCATCTGCCGCATAAAGAAGATCCAAACGCCAATCAACAGCAGCATTGGGAACCAGGAGATGAAGATGGAAGCCAGCAGGCTTGGCTCTTCTGGTGGTTCGCCAATCACTTTGACGTTTTTGGTCAAGAGGTTATCAAGCAACTTTGGATCGTTGACAGGAATGTAAGTCGTATATTTATTACTGTCTTTTTTGACAACGTTAATCTCACGCCCGTTAATACGTGCCTCGCGGACCTGATCCTGGTTCACTTCCGACAGGAAGGTTGAATAATCAACCCTACGGCCATTCGACTCGCTGGGCCCAAAGCTCTGGAAGACAGACATCAGCACGACCGCGATGACTAACCAGAGAATCAGGTTTTTCGCCATGTCACTCAAGGGATTAACCTCATATTACAACGGTGTTAACAGACAGCGTAGGGTACTATATATCCTTCAGACCTGGAATCGCGGCGCTGATGATTTTACTGCTTTTCACTGAAACTCAGAATTACACATCAGAGTAAACGCAGTTCGCCTTGCTTTGATTCCGGTACCGAGAGCTATAGTTTGCGCCCTGTCGCCACAATGTACACTTCACGCGAACGTAAACGAGAAGCGTCTGGCTTACGAATTTTCACTTTCGTAAATAGGGAGCGAATTTCCCGCAGGTATTCCTCGAAGCCATCTCCCTGAAACACTTTCACTACAAAACTGCCGCCAGGCGCCAGGATATCCCGACACATTTCCAGCGCCAACTCTACCAAATACATCGATCGTGGAATATCAACCGCAGGTGTACCACTCATGTTCGGCGCCATGTCAGACATAACAACTTGCACCTTTTGGTCACCTACTCGCTCCAGCAATGCGTTCAGCACTGCCTCTTCACGAAAGTCGCCCTGTAAAAAATCGACACCGACGATCGGGTCCATGGGAAGCAAGTCACAGGCAATAATACGACCGTTCGATCCAATCTGTTGTACCGCATATTGCGACCAACCGCCGGGCGCAGCACCCAGATCTACCACTGTCATGCCGGGTTTGAAAAGCTTGTCACCCTGCTGAATTTCGTCCAGTTTAAACCAGGCGCGCGAACGCAACCCCTTTTTCTGTGCCTGCAACACATATTTATCGCTAAAGTGTTCCTGTAGCCAGCGACTGGAACTGGCCGAACGCTTTTTACCCGTCATAATTTTTCCAATTAAATCTTCATCGTAGCGATAAATCAGTACGCAATGAGTCGCGTTGATTTGGCGATATACCCGAGATGGCGGTAGAATGAACCGTTTTCAATCCCTGAGTAAGTAAAAAATACGATGAATCTGAGTACCAAACAAAAACAGCACCTGAAAGGCCTTGCCCATCCACTGAAGCCCGTTGTTATGCTGGGCGGTAATGGCTTGACCGAAGGCGTGCTCGCCGAAATCGAACTGGCGCTCGAGCATCACGAATTGATCAAGGTGAAAATTGCCTCTGAAGATCGTGAAACCAAGCAGCTGATCGTTGACGCTATCGTACGTGAAACAAAAGCTTGTAACGTACAGGTCATCGGCAACACGCTGGTGCTGTATCGCCCTGCAAAAGAGCGCAAAATTACTCTGCCACGTTAATTAAGCCGTAAAGGCTGCCATGACGGGCAGAGAAAGTGCCATGCTCCTGCATGGGATAAAAGGCCGCTATGCGGCCTTTTTCCTTTCTTTACAATATGCGGCTACACATTTCAAAGCGTAGCAATATCTTAAAGGTATTCCACCTTTAACACTTCATATTCCACATCGCCGCCCGGTGTCTTCACAATCGCAACGTCGTCTGCTTCTTTTCCAATCAAACCACGCGCCATCGGCGAGTTCACTGAAATCAGGTTTTGTTTGAAGTCAGCTTCATCATCACCCACGATGCGGTAAGTGAATTCTTCGTCCGTATCCACATTCAAAATGGTCACGGTAGCACCAAAAATCACGCGGCCGGTTTTGGGCATCGTCGTGATATCAATCACCTGAGCGTTGGAGAGTTTGGCTTCAATCTCCTGAATACGGCCTTCGCAAAAACCCTGTTCTTCACGGGCAGCGTGGTATTCGGCATTTTCTTTTAGATCGCCATGCTCACGGGCTTCGGCAATAGAGGCGATGATGCGCGGACGCTTCACGGTTTTCAGTTCGTTCAGCTCTTCACGCAGGCTCTCAGCGCCTTTCAACGTCATCGGAATCTGATTCATTTTGGCTCCTCGTCATCTATCCTGGTTAACGGCGTCATCCTGACCGGTGACAGCAGAAAACAGCTTCTGCGGCGCGTTACCTCTTTTCACAAGCAAAAGAAGCCTGACCCGGAAAGCTTTCCGGGTCAGGTTCGGTTTTGCATTTTGATACGTATTTTACCCCAGAGTTCCCTGTGGGTCATCGTTTACTTTGCACCGCCTCGGGACGTAGTATTGACGCCTTCACCCGTCAGTTACCGCGAGATTATGCGATTTTCACGACTTGTTACCGGATTAACCTGTGCGTTTATGCTGCAGGCACAAGCAGCCCCCGTTGAAGAATACATGCAGTATTTGCCAGACGGCGCAAACCTGGCGCTGATGGTACAAAAAGTGGGCGCATCAACCCCGATAATCGACTATCACGGCAAACAGATGGCATTGCCGGCCAGTACCATGAAGGTGATTACCGCGCTGGCGGCCCTGCTGGAACTCGGTCCGGACTTCCGTTTTCAAACCACGATGGAAACCAAGGGTTCAGTCAGCGATGGCAGGCTCAATGGCGACTTAGTGGCGCGCTTTGGTGGCGATCCGACACTGAGCCGTCAGGATCTGCGCAACATGGTGGCGGCCCTGAAAAAGCAGGGCATTACGCATATCAAAGGCAATCTGGTGATCGACACGTCCGTGTTCGCCAGCCACGATATGGCACCCGGCTGGCCGTGGAATGACCTGACGCAGTGCTTCAGCGCCCCACCTGGGGCGGCCATTGTCGACAAAAACTGCTTCTCAGTCTCGCTCTATAGCGCCACCACGCCGGGCGAAAACGCCTTTGTGCGCATTGCGTCCTATTATCCGGCACATATGTTCAGTCAGGTGCGTACCATTGGCCGCAACAGTGGTGATGGGCAATATTGCGAACTGGATGTGGTGCCAGGTGAACTGAACCGCTACACGCTGACCGGCTGCATGCGCCAACGCGCCGAACCCTTGCCGCTGGCGTTTGCGGTGCAAGATGGTGCCGTCTGGGCGGGCGAAATCCTCAAGGCCGAACTGCGTGCCGCGGATATCGATTACAGCGGCCATTTAGTGCGTCAGACGCAGGTTACCTCACCGGGAACCGTGCTCGCGTCGACGCAATCCGCGCCGCTGCACAATCTGCTGCACACCATGCTGAAGAAATCGGACAACATGATTGCGGATACGGTGTTCCGCACCATCGGCCATCACTATTTCAACGTACCCGGTACGTTCCGCGCCGGTTCTGATGCGGTACGCCGCATACTGCGTGAAAAAGCGGGCGTCGATCTCGGCAACAGCATTCAGGTCGATGGTTCAGGCCTGTCGCGTCACGATTTAATTGCGCCAGATACCATGATGCAGGTACTGCAATACATTGCGAAAAACGACTCAACGCTGAATTATATTTCGATGCTGCCGTTGGCGGGTTATGACGGCACGTTGCAATATCGTGGTGGCCTGCATGAAGCCGGACTGGATGGCAAAGTGTCAGCAAAAACCGGTTCGCTGCAGGGCGTTTATAATTTGGCTGGATTTATTACCACTTCCAGCGGTGCACGTGTCGCCTTTGTGCAGTATCTTTCTGGTTATGCGGTGCCGCCTGAAGATCAGAAAACGCGGCGCATTCCTCTGGTACGCTTTGAAAGCCGCCTCTACTCGGATATCAACAAAAACAACTAATGAAATTGCTGATCGTTGAAGATGACGCGCTGTTGCAATCGGGCCTTGCTCAGGCCCTTAGCGCACAAGGATATGCTGTTGACTGCGCGAGTACTGCTGCAGAGAGTAATGCTTTCTTACGCAGTGGGCAGTACAGCCTGATCGTTCTGGATCTAGGTTTACCAGATCGCGATGGTGCCACGCTGCTGCGCCAGTGGCGGCGCGATGGCATCAACGTACCGGTGTTGATCCTGACGGCACGTGATGCACTGGAGGATCGCGTGGATGGCCTGGATGCCGGTGCCGACGATTATCTGGTCAAACCTTTCGCGCTGGTTGAACTGCAGGCACGCGTGCGTGCACTGATTCGTCGTTTTCAGGGCCATAGCGATAATTTGCTGCAACAAGGTGATCTCACCCTCAATCTTAGTTCGCAGCAGGTTTTGCTGGAAGAGCGTCCACTGGAAATTACCCCAAAAGAGTTCGCACTGCTGACGCGCCTGTTAATGCGTGTCGGTCAGAACGTCCATCGCGAAACGCTGCAGCAGGATCTCTATAGCTGGAATGACGATCCCGGATCTAACACCTTAGAAGTTCATATCCACAATCTGCGCCGTAAGCTCGGAAAAGATCGTATCAAAACCGTGCGTGGCGTGGGCTACCGCCTGGAAGTGCGCGAATGAATAGCATGCGTCAGCGGTTACTGATTATGCTGGCGCTGATTCTCCTCACCTGCCAGGTGATGAGCGCCATCTGGTTATGGCATGAGAGTCGCGAACAGATCAGTTTCCTGGTCAACGAAACGCTGTCTGCTCAGGCGCGTAACGACCGCGTCGAGAATGAGATCCGTGAAGCCATCGCTTCCCTGCTGTTGCCTTCACTGGTGATGATCGCTCTGACGCTGCTGCTGTCATTCTGGGCGATTAACTGGATCATTCGTCCATTACGATCCCTGCAGGATAGCCTCGCCCATCGCTCCGCCGATAATCTCACCCCGCTGCCGGTTTATTCAGAAATGGATGAAATCGTTGCCGTGACCACCTCCATTAATCAGCTATTTTCGCGGCTCGACCACACGCTACAACAGGAACGCCTCTTCACCGCCGATGCCGCGCATGAATTGCGTACCCCTTTGGCCGGTTTACGTCTGCACCTTGAACTGCTGCACCAGCAGAACGTGCCGCAGAGTGAGATGCTGATTGAACGTATCGACCAGTTGATGCACACCGTGGAGCAACTACTGATGCTGTCGCGAGCCGGCCAGGCGCTGGCAGGCGGTCACTATCAGCAGTTGCTGTGGCAAAAAGACATCATGCAGCCGCTGCAGCCGGAAATGGCCGAACTTTATGCACAGCGACAGCAAACACTGCACTGGCCGCACGGCAAAGATATTCCGCAACAGGGTGAAGCCGTGTTGCTGCGCCTGATGCTGCGTAATCTGCTGGAAAACGCCTCACGCTACAGCCCAGAAGGCAGTGATGTGAAGGTGAAAATGCAGCAGGACAAGCAGCAGGTGATTATCGAGGTGTGGGATCAGGGGCCGGGCATTGAGGCCGATGCGGCAGAAGAACTGACGCAAGCCTTCCGCCGTCGCGATCAGCGCTACGGTGGCAGCGGATTAGGTCTGAACATTGTGCTGCGCATTGTACAGATGCACCGTGGCAGGCTGGAGCTGGTCAACCGTAAAGATAGCAGCGGGCTGATTGCCCGCTGCTATTTACCGCATCAACTGCTTTAGAAGTGAGTGTTGAGGCTCATGTAGTAAGTACGGCCTGATTCGTTATAAGTATTGGCACCCGCACCGTACAGGTAGGCACCTGTTGTGGCGTTACCGGTGGTTTGCGCATTACCTTCGCGGAAGTGACGCTTATCAAACAGGTTGTCGATACCCAGGGTCACGCTGGCGTACTTATTCACATCGTAAGTCCCGCTCAGGCCAATGATGGAGTAAGGACTCACTTTATCGGCCGCGCTACCCGTCACCGGTTGACCTTTATAGTCATACTTTTTCGGTGTCTGCGTGCCGTACCAGGTCAAGGTGGTCTGCAATGACAGATCCTGCGTTGCCTGCCAGCTCAGCGTCGAGTTCAGAGTGTATTCCGGGATGATCGACAGACGATCGCCGGTTTCCTTGTTCTTACTCTGCAGCATGTAGGTGAAGTTGTTGTTCCAGCTCACGCTATCCGAGAACGGCACATTCACCGTACCTTCCAGCCCTTCCACCACCGCTTTCGGTACGTTTTCCCATTTGTAGATATCCGTGGTGCCGTTTGAGGCTTTACCGACGGCTGCGTAACCCGCTTCAATCTTGTTGCGGTAATCGTTACGGAACCAGGTCAGACCCGCCTGATAGCCTTCGTGTTTCCACTCCAGTCCAATCTCTTTGTTGAAACTGTTTTCGGCTTTCAGGTCTGGGTTACCTTGCAGATAACAGGCACCGGTGCTGGCAGCACAGCCCTGACCGTTGCTGTACAGCAGGTAGTTCGGGTTAGTCTGGTACAGGCTTGGCGCTTTATAAGCCAGGCCCGCCCCCATCTTCAGTGTGAAGTCATCACCCAAACCTTGCGACAGGTTCAGCGACGGGCTCCAGTTGTTGCCCACAATCGAGTGATGATCGAAACGCAGGCTTGGCGTCAGCATGGTGCTGTCGGTCAGCTCCATATTGTCTTCAGCGAACAGCGAGAAGATTTCTGCCTGTGAATACGGGCTACGACCGGTATTCGACACGCCAGGTACAGAGCCATAGTTAGCAGCCTGAGTGGTTGAAGAGGGATCCTTCATGCTCTGCTGGTTCCATTCGGCGCCCAGCGTTGCCGTCTGATTAATCAGCCACTCAAACGGAATGCTAACTTCGCTGTGCAGTAAAATATCGTCTAACTGAATGGTGTTGAAACCATCGTTAGAGAAGATACCTTCTGTACCGCCCGCCAGACCTTCATTGATACGAGTATTACGGGTTTTCTCATAGCGCGCATAGGTATTGGTGCTGACACCGTTATCCCAGGCACCGGTCCATTTCAACGAGATATTCTGGCGATACAGGCGGTTAGTTTCATCGCCATAGAGGCTTTTCACCAGCGCACTGGTGTTGGTGTTCTGCGTATCGCCTGCGTAAAGGTTGCCTTGACGGCTGTAACCCGCTTGCAACTCCAGGGTTTGCATCGGAGCAAATGCCCAGCTCAGTAACGCATTGATATCTTTATTGACCGAGCCTTCACGACCAGAAGGATAACTGCCCGCATACGTACCGGTACGCGCTGCCGCATGGCCTTCGTTGATGTCATAAGCATCGGCCTGGGTTTTCGCTAAGCCACCGTACAAGCGGAAGTTGAAGTCATCACCCAGCGGCCCTTCGAGGCTGAAGTTAGTGCGTTTGGTCGCGCCTTCCGATTTGTGTTCCGGCGCATTGAAGTAGGTATTCCACGAACCGTGCCACTGCTGATCGGTATATTTCCTGGTGATAATGTTAACCACACCGCCTGCTGCGCCGTTACCGTAACGCACCGCGGCCGGGCCACGAATCACATCAATGCGTTCGATCATTTCTGGCGGCACCCAGTTGGTATCACCGCGCGTATCACGCTCACCACGCCAGCCCAGACGTACGGAGTTGCGGCTGGTGATTGGCATACCATCCACCATAATCAGGGTGTTTTCCGGGCCCATGCCGCGAATATCGATCTGGCGATTGTTACCGCGCTGGCCACTGGTGGAGTTACCGGTCAGGTTAACGCCCGGCATGGTGCGAATAATTTCAGAGACATCACGTGCAGGCGGATGCTTTTTAATTTCATCTGCAGTGATGGTGGAAACGCCGGGTGCCTGCAGGTTTTGCTGCTGGGCGGTCACCATCAACGTGCCGCCGTTCATCGATTCGGCGTCGGTAGTGGATTGGCTGCTGGTCGTCTTGCTGGAAGTGTCTGCTGCCCAGGCGCTGCCTGAGAGCAGTGAGGCGCTCAGCCCCAGTTCAATCAAAATAGCTAATGATAATCGTGAGTAACGCGTCATTGTTTTTCATTCCTGGATGGCCAGTAAAATGCCGTTGGATTCTTAACTGGCGAGCCGGTGAGAATATCCCTGTCCTTATCGCGCCCAGTTCCAGACCTGGCAGTGCCATCCGTTGCGTAACCTTCCAGGAAGGAAAGAGTCAGGCGGAACGAGCGTGCTCTTTTGAGCGGAAACACCCTATTGCAAATGCAAATAGTTATCAATAGTATTAATTATTAATCTTATGTAAATCTTTCCCTACACAGTGACTGGCAGCCCCTATGACCTGGCGAAATGATGTAACCGGTAGCGAAGCCTGGTGGCAGGAGCAACAAACTCAGGGTATTCCGCGAATTGACCCTCAGCAGGATGGCACCTGCCTGGTGACCTTCTTCTGGCGCGATCCCCAAGGCAGCGAAAAAACGTCAGCGACTCAGCGTGTATGGATCAACATCACTGGCGTGACCGATCACCACCAGAAACGTCCACCTCAGTCATTGGTGCGCGTAACGGGTACCGATGTGTGGTACTGGCAAACTGCGCTGCAATCAAACTGGCGTGGCAGCTACTGCCTGATGCCCGATGAGCAGGCAACCGACTTTAGCGGTGAAGCGGACATGTATGCCTTGCGAAACTGGTGGCGTGACAAATTCCCCACGGCGAAGGCCGATCCCCTGAATACACTGCGCGGCTGGGCCGGTGGGCGTGGCATGGGCGTTTCGCCGCTGCATCTCCCGCAGGCCCCTGACCAGCAAATCTGGCAAGCCGTGGATGATGGCAGCGCATCGGCTGTTTCTTTGCAACAATATCAGTGGGATAGCGCGTTACTAAGTAACAGTCGCAAAGTGTGGATTTATGCCACCGGCGAATCCGATAACGCGCAACGTCCACTGGCCATTCTGCTGGATGGGCAGTTCTGGGCGAATCAAATGCCGATTGCCGGGCCATTGCAGCAACTTACTGACGCAGGGAAACTCCCACCTGCCGTTTATCTGTTAATTGACATCATCGATCGTGAACACCGTAGTCGTGAACTGCCCTGTAATCCGCAGTTCTGGCAAGCCGTGCAGCAGGAGTTACTGCCGCAGGTGGCGCAATGGGCACCCTATCGCCAACAGGCAGATAGCACGCTGGTGGCTGGACAAAGTTTCGGCGGGCTGGCATCGGTGTTTGCCGCGCTACATTTCCCGGAGACGTTTGGCAATGCGCTGAGCCTCTCTGGATCATTCTGGTGGCCCGAACGTGGCAACCCATACGGCTGGCTTTTGCAGGCGCTGGATAGCGGACTGGCTCCGAAACAGCCGCTGCGTTTCTGGCTGGAGGCGGGTAAACGTGAAGGCCTGATTCTGCAAGCCAATCAACAATTAGAACAAAAACTTACCGCTGCCGGCTATCAGGTGAATTACCTGCCGGTGGAGGGCGGCCATGACGCGCTATGCTGGCGCGGTGGTCTGCTCGACGGTCTGCAAGCCCTGTGGCGCAATCCGACTTAACTTCATCACGCAGGACGCAAACCGGAGCACAGATGTCTGAATCTCTGATGAACAAAACCATGACCGACCAACACACCTTGCCCTTAGTGGCAGCCCAGCCCGGCATCTGGATTGCCGACCAGCTGACCCAGCACCACAATGCATATGCAGTAGCGCACTTTGTCGAATTGTCCGGCGCCATCGACACAGACCTGCTCGCGCAGGCCATCGTGGCTGGCATGCAGGAAGCCGATACGCTGAATATGGCGTTTGCCGAAGTCGAGGGCGAAGCACTGCAGTGGCTGCAACCGCAGACGTTCAGTGCGCCAAAAATCGTGGATTTGCGCGCTGAACCCGATGCGGCCACCAAAGCCCGCGCGTTAATGCGTGAAGACATGAACGGTGATCTACGCGTACTGAGCGGTGCACCTTTATGGCATCACACGCTGTATCGCATTGGCGATCAGCACTGGTTCTGGTATCAGCGTTATCACCACTTAGTGGTGGATGGTTTCAGCTTTACCGCCATCACTCGCCGTATTGCTAACCTTTACACTGCCGCCGTGCAGCAGCAAGAGGCCGAGCCAACCCCGTTCATCCCGTTTAGCGAAGTCGTCGAAGAGTACCAGCGTTATCAGGAATCCTCTTCATTCACGCGCGATGGTGATTTCTGGCGCGAAAAAGGCGCAGCGCTGCCCTCACCGGCTTCGCTATCACCGCTGCCGCTGGCTGGACAAAGCGCGACCACCGATCTGCTGCGCCACAGCGTGACGCTCGATCGCAGCACCTTCCAGACCCTGGTGAATCAGCATCCACAATCCAGCGCTGCTGACCTGGCCTTTGCGCTGGTGGCGCTGTGGCTGGCGCGACTCAGCGGACAAAATGATTTCGCCGCTGGATTCATCTTTATGCGCCGCATCGGATCCGCCGCGCTGTGTGCCACCGGTCCGGTGATCAACGTGCTGCCGATGGCCGTGCATTACGATCCCACCCAGCCGCTAAGCGCACTGGCTGCCCAGCTGGCAGGTGAAGTGAAGAAAATGCGCCGCCACCAGCGTTATGACGCGGAACAGGTGCAGCGCGATCTCGGTCGCCTTGGCGATGGTGACCCGCTGTACGGTCCGGTGATCAACCTGAAGATGTTTGACTATCAACTCGATTTTGCTGGCGTTGAAGGCATAACCCATCAGCTGGCATCAGGCCCGGTGCGCGATCTGGAAATCGCTATCTACATCAGCGAACAGGGTGAACTGACGCTGGAGTTGCTGGCGAATGCGGAGCGCTATAGCGAATCGACGCTGATTCGCCACGCCAGCCGTTTTGCTTTGCTGCTGGATCAGCTGGCGGAGCAACCGAAGCGTGCGTTGGGTGAACTGGATCTGCTAACCGCAGAAGAGCACGTACAAATTGCCGGTATCAACCAGACCGCGCACCCTGTTCCGGCAGAAACGCTGGCCTCACTGTTGGCGCAACAGGCCGCGCGTACGCCTGATGCCCCGGCGCTGGCTGATGCGACGCACCAGTTAAGCTACCGTGAGATGCAGCAGCAGTTGTATGCTCTGGCAGCGGATCTTAGTGCAGCGGGCGTCCAGCGCGGCGATATCGTCGCAGTGGCATTGCCGCGTTCAGTGCAGCTCTCACTGGCACTGCAGGCGATTGTGTCGCTCGGCGCGGCCTATCTGCCGCTCGATACCGGCTACCCCGACGAACGTTTGCAGCTAATGCTGGAAGATGCCGCCCCCAAAACGCTGATCACCTCAGTGGAATTGAGCGCCCGCTTTAGCGCTATCGATTCTGTTAAGCAGCTGCACTTTGATGCGCTCTATACCGCGCCAGACGCGTCACCACCCGCCAGCGAGCCGACACCACAGGATGGCGCTTACATCATCTACACCTCAGGATCTACCGGGCGTCCGAAAGGCGTATTGGTCGGTCATGAGGCGATCGTCAACCGCCTATTGTGGATGCAGGATCGCTATCCGCTGCAAGCTGACGACGTGGTATTGCAGAAAACCCCAAGCAGTTTCGATGTATCCGTATGGGAATTCTTCTGGCCGCTGCTGGTAGGCGCGCAACTAGTGATGGCACCGCCGGAAGCGCACCGCGATCCTGAAGCTCTTCAGCAGTTGTTTGCGCGTTACAAAGTGACTACCACGCACTTCGTCCCTTCGATGCTGGCCGCCTTTGTCGCGGCGCTGGACAGTGCGCCAGCGATTGCCTGCTGTGGCAGCTTACGTAACGTCTTCTGTAGCGGTGAAGCGCTGCCGACCGATCTGTCGCGTGAATGGGAAAAACTGACGCAGGTACCACTGCACAACCTGTACGGCCCGACCGAAGCGGCAGTGGATGTCAGCTGGTATCCGGCGTTTGGCGAAGCTTTGGCAGCCGTTGAAGGGGCCAGCGTGCCGATTGGTTTCCCGGTGTGGAATACCGGACTTCGCATTCTTGATGCGCGTATGCAGCCGGTGCCGCCTGGTGTGGCGGGCGATCTTTACTTAACCGGCGTACAGCTGGCACACGGCTATCTTGGCCGCCCGGATCTGACCGCCAGCCGCTTTATCGCCGATCCTTTTGCCGCTGGCGAGCGCATGTATCTGACCGGGGACGTGGCGCGCTGGCTGGATAACGGCGCGGTGGAATACCTCGGACGCAGCGACGATCAGCTGAAGATCCGTGGCCAGCGTATAGAACTTAACGAAATCGATCATGTGATGAGCGCACAGCCCGGTATCGAGCAGGCAGTCACGCACGCGGTGGTACTCGGCGGTGCCGCTGCACAAGGCGGTGACGCGCGTCAGCTGGTGGGTTACGTCGTCGCAGAGCACGTTGTCGATGGCGACGCGCTGCGTGATGCACTGGCGCAACGGCTGCCTGCACATATGGTGCCGGTGGCAATTGTACAGCTCGATGCCTTCCCGCTGAGCAGCAACGGTAAATTGGATCGCAAAGCTTTACCGCTGCCAAAAAATGCAGCTGACAGCGTGGGCCGTGAACCGCATCCCGGTCTGGAAACCCAATTGGCGCAGGCTTTCTGCCAGTTGCTGGCGCGTGACACCATCAGCGCCCAGGATGATTTCTTCGCCCTCGGTGGCCACTCGTTGCTGGCGATGCGCTTAGCTGCCCAACTGCGCCGCGAACTGCAACAGCCGGTTTCGGTGGGGCAGATTATGGTGGCTTCAACGGTGGAAAAACTCGCCCGGCTGCTGAGCGATACTCAATCGCATCAGCAGGCAGGTTTTGAAGCCGTTCTGCCGCTGCGTCAGGGCAACGGTCCGACACTGTTCTGCTTCCATCCGGCGTCGGGTTTTGCCTGGCAGTTCAGTATTCTGCAGCGCTATCTCGATCAGCGCTGGTCGCTGGTGGGGATTCAGTCGCCGAATCCCCAGAGCCCGCTGAACCAAAGCGCGCATCTCGACGAGGTGTGTGATGCGCATCTGCAAACCTTACGTGAAGTGCAGCCGCACGGGCCGTACTTCTTCCTCGGTTATTCGCTGGGCGGCACGCTGGCGCAAGGTATTGCGGCACGACTGGAAGCGGCAGGTGAAGAGGTGGCCTTCCTCGGCCTGCTCGATACCTGGCCGCCGGAAACGCAGAACTGGGATGAAAAGCGTGGCGAGAATGTGCTGGATCCGGCGGTGCTGGAAGAGGTGAATCGCGAGCGCGAACAGTTTATCGCCGCCCAGCGCCATCAGGCGGGCGAAGAGATGCGTGCGATGTTCGATACCATCGAAGCCAACTACGCCAGCTCGGTGCGTCTGCTGGCCACCGCGCGCAGTGCGCGTTTCAACGGTCGCGCCACACTGTTCCTCGCGGAGCAGACGCAGCAGCCCGATCAGGATGCGCGTCGCGCCTGGGCACCGTATGTCGGTGAGTTAGAGGTTTGGCCGATGGATTGTGCACACGTGGAGATTATTTCTCCGCAGATGTTTGAGCAGATTGGACCGCTTTTGCAGCGGATATTAGGCTAAAGTTGGTCGATTTCCGGGAGGTCGAAGGGCCTCCCGGCGATAACTGATCTGCCTTGTACAGGGGCTGGGATGAAGCCTCACTGCGATCAATCTGCCTGCCCTGTGCAGGGCACTGCGTTAAGACCTCCCGACACGATGCTCCACTGTGGTGTGCCGATCACAGCATTTAGATTCTCGCGATAAGATGCTTTGTGCAGCCAGACCGCTTACTTCCCTCTCCCCAGCGGCACGATCATTGGCGTGTGCGCCACCGGATCTTCCACAATCACGCAGCGTAAACCGTACACCTGTTCAATCAACGCGGGTGTTACGATCTCTGCGGGCTTGCCTTCGGCCAAAATCTTGCCGTGACGCATGGCGATCAAATGGGTGGCATAACGGCAGGCGTGATTAAGATCGTGCAACACCACCACCAGCGTGCGGCCATGCTGCTGATTCAACTCCTGCATCAGTTCCAGCAGTTCAATCTGATGGGTGATATCCAGCCAGGTAGTCGGCTCATCCAGCAACAGCAGCGGGGTTTGCTGCGCCAGCACCATGGCAATCCATACGCGCTGACGCTGCCCGCCGGACAAGGTATCCACTGGCTGCTGCGCCAAATCCGCCACGCCGGTTGCCCGCATCGCGCTTTGCACCGCCTCTTCATCTTCACTGCGCCAGCGGCCAAACAGCGCTTGATGCGGGTAACGCCCACGTGCCACCAGTTCGGTAACGCTGATGCCCGCCGGTGCGTTGGAACTCTGCGGCAGCAGCCCAAGTCGACGCGCCACCTCTTTGGTCGGATAACGCGCTATCGCCTCACCATCCAGATACACCTCGCCTTTCAGCGGAGTATTAAGGCGGCTCAGGGTGCGCAGCAAAGTGGATTTACCGCAGGCGTTGGGGCCGATAATCACTGTCAGCTCACCTTCCGGGATCGCCACCGACAGGTTTTCTGCCACCACTTTCTTGTCGTAGCCGAGCGTCAGGCCTTCGCCATACAGCCGTGAAGGGATATCGATCATTGGCGTCGCGCCTCCCGCACCAGTAACGCAATCAGATAAAGTCCACCGAGGCTGACGGTAATCACGCCAACCGGTAATTGATAAGGCAAGAACAAATGCTGCGCAGCAAAATCAGCCGCAATCAGCAACAGTGCGCCACACAGCGCCGCCAGCAGCAGCGCGCCTTTCTCGCCGCCGCCGAGTCGACGCGCGATTTGTGGTGCCAGCAGCGCAACAAAGGAGATCGGACCCACCAGCGCAGTGGACGCCGCCGTCAACACTACGCCAATCAGCATCAGCAGCAGCCGACTGCGCTCCACCGGCACGCCGAGCGCACTGGCGGTATCATCGCCCATCTCCAGCAAACGCATCCGTCGTGTTAGCAACGCCATCAGCAGCAGCGACAGCAGCAACACGCCAATCACCGGCGGCGTTTTCGCCCAGGTGATGCCGTTAAGTGAACCGGCACTCCACAATCCGGCACTGAGCGCGGATTCCAGCGAAGCACTGATAATCAGCCAGGCATTCAGTGCCATCAGCAACGCGCGCACGCTGATACCAACAATAATCAGGCGGAAGGTTTCTACCCCGTTGCGCCAGGCAAACAGATACACCAATGCCGCCGTACCGATACCGCCAACCAACGCTGCACCGGTCATGGCGGCGATGCCCTGATTGAACAGCACCAGTGCAACCAGCACGCCGCTGTAGGCACCGGTGTTGAAACCGAGAATATCCGGGCTGCCGAGCGGGTTGCGCAGCAGTGACTGGAAAATCGCGCCGCTGACGCCCAGTGCCGCACCAATCAGCAGCGCCATTAGCACACGCGGCAGTCGCCACTCTAAAACGATCAGCTTGACGTTGCTGGCACTGTGTCCCGCCAGCACCTGCCAAAACTGCTCAGCACCAATCGGCAATGCGCCTCGCGTCATCGCCAGATACGCCAGCAGTGCGCATCCGAGCAACAACCACGTGGTATGTAATGCAACCCGACGCGTCATAACGCACCTCGCCCGAGTTTACGGCGCACCAGCACAATCAGTACCGGAGCCCCCAACATCGCCGTGACGATGGAGACGCGCAGTTCGCCCGCCACCAGCAGTCGTCCCAGAATATCCGCTGCCAGCAACAGAATCGGGGTAATGATCGCCGTGGCGGGCAGCATCCAGCGGTGATCGTTGCCGACCATCCAGCGTGCAAAATGCGGCGTCATCAGTCCGATAAAAGCAATTGGCCCCACTGCCGCCGTCGCCGCACCACACAACAACGCAATCGCCACTAAACCAAGCAGTTGCGTGCGCGCCACCCGCGTGCCCAGCGCGGTCGCCATATCGCCGCCCATGCTTAAACTGTTCAACGCCTGCGACAAATAGAGTGCCACTCCGCTGCCGATTAGCACGGCCGGGAAGAGCGTACGCAATACAGTGAAATTGCGAATATCCAGCGAGCCGCTGTGCCAGAAACGCAGATGATCATAAATATCGGGATTGAGCAGTGACAGACCAGACGTCAGGCCATCCAGCACCGCGCCCAGCGCCACGCCCGCTAACGTCAGGCGTACCGGATTGACTCGCCCGCCGCCAATCGCGCCCGTCATCGCCACCAGTAATGACGCCAGCAGTGCACCGGCAAACGCGAAGCCGAGCCAGTCGAGGGGAGAATCCGCGCCAAACAGCGCAATGCCGATCACCACCGCAAATCCGGCGCCCGCATTGACACCGAGAATGCCCGGATCGGCCAGCGGATTGCGCGTCAGGCTTTGCATCAGTGCGCCTGCTAACCCAAGGGCGACACCCGCCAGCAATCCGGCCAGGGTGCGCGGCAGGCGTGCATCACGCACAATCACGCACTCAGCGTTGTTACAGCTTGAGGTAAGAGAATGATAAACATCGGAAATGGGTATCGATTTTGCCCCCAGCATCAAGCTGAGCGCGATGAGGAGCAAGAGCAGAATCCCTGAGCCTGCTAATGCACGGATCTGGCGCATCGTTCTAAACCTTCACTGTTCAACGTCGTCGCATGCGCAACGCAATTTGATAATGGTTATCGTTATTACTCGCGTTTGCCTATGTTACCATGACTCGCCTCGCGGACGATGAGGAAAATTGGTGCAAAAAGGCGAACAAATGAACAAATCTTCCCACTTTATCGATCTCTCCCTGCTGAAAACCCATGCGGCATTTCGCGCAGTATTTATTGCCCGATTCATCTCGATTGTCGCATTAGGCATGCTCGCCGTGGCGGTGCCGGTGCAGATTCAGCAGATGACGCACTCCCCGCTTTTGGTGGGATTGGCCGTCACCCTCGCCGCATCCGGTATGTTTATTGGTCTGCTGACCGGCGGCGTGTTAGCCGATCGCTACGAGCGTAAGAAACTGATTTTGCTTGCCCGATCCACCTGCGGCTTGGGCTTTATCGCGCTGGCTATCAACGCTGCGCTGCCGCAGCCTTCACTGATTGCGGTGTATCTGCTGGGATTCTGGGATGGCTTCTTTGGCGCGATTGGTGTCACCGCGCTGCTGGCGGCCACACCGGCGCTGGTGGGGCGCGAAAACATTATGCAGGCCGGCGCCATCACCATGCTGACGGTGCGTTTTGGCTCGATCCTCTCGCCCGCCATTGCCGGACTGGTGATTGCGCACGGCGGCGTGGTGTGGAACTACGGCTTAACCGCGTTTGGCACACTGATTACCGTACTGACGCTGCTGAAATTACCGCAACTCCCGCCGCCACCTCAGCCGCGTGAACATCCGCTGAAGTCGCTGGCCGCCGGGGTGCAGTTCCTGTTTGCCAGCCCGATTGTCGGCATGGTGGCGCTGATAGGTGCTCTGGTCACTCTGGCCAGCGCAATTCGCGTGCTCTACCCCGCTCTCGCACCACATTGGTCAGTGAGTGCTAACCAGCTAGGCATGCTTTACGCTGCCGTGCCGCTGGGTGCCGCCATCGGCGCGTTCACCAGCGGTAAACTGAAACATGCAGCCCGACCGGGACAGCTGGTGCTGGGCAGTGCGGTGGCCGGATTTATCGCGCTGGGATTATTCAGTCTGATGCCCAATCTGCCGCTGGCGCTGCTGTGTCTGGTGGCGTTTGGTTATTTCAGTGCCATCAACAGTCTGGTGCAGTACGCGATGATTCAACTGCTGACGCCAGACCATCTGCTGGGCCGCATTAACGGCTTGTGGACCGCGCAAAATGTCACCGGAGATGCGATCGGTGCGGCGATGATTGGGGCCATGGGATCGTGGTTATTGCCGCCACAGGCTGCCGCCGCGTTTGGTTTTGCGGCAGCGCTGTTGGGGGTTGTGATGTGGTGTGTAATGGGCCGTTTACGTCGTTATGCGCCGCCAGCCCCTGAGCTGGCGGAGCAGGCATCATGATTTAACGAACAGTTTCTCCAGACGCGCCAGCAGATTGCTGGCGCTGTAGTAATCCAGACGGAACGAATCGACGCCAAGCGGGAATACCTGCTTATCCTTAACCGCCGCGTTTTGCGCGAGAAACGGATTGCCGATCACCGACTGCGTGGTTTTGTCATCAGCCGCAAACAGCAGGAAGGTTTTGCCCGTCAAACCGCTTCCCACATTCTCACCCGACAGCTGAATGATGTCTTTACGCTGGCCCATGCTGTGGCCTTGCTGCACGCTGGCGGGTGGAACGGCGAGGGTAAAGCCAAGTTGCTCCAGCAGTTTGCCCTGCGCTGACTCCGTGGTCCACACGTTGACGGCACGCCCATCGCCGTTCCACACCATGGCAGACACGGGCTGCGGCGGTAAGGTGATGGCTTTTTTCAACGCTGCTTCACGATCGTCAAAAGCCTTCACCCGCTGTGCAGCCTGCGCTTCGTGACCGGTTGCCTGGCCTAGCAGCGTCACCACATCCTGCCAGCTCTTGTCGTCGTAATTCACCACCAGCGTCGGTGCGATGGCGGAAAGCTGGCTGGCGAGTTTAATCGCAGAATCATTACCTGTGGCGCTCACCAGAATCAGGTCTGGTGCTTCTGCGGCCACCGCTTCGGCACTCGGCTCGCCAATATAGAGACGTTTTACATGGCGCTGTTTTGCCACCTCACCCCATTGACGGAAAAAACCCTGATCGTCGGCCAGACGGCTGTTCGGAGCGGTCGCACCGGAGGCCACCACCGGTGCATCAATTGCCAGCAACGATCCGGTTAAGGTGACGCTGGTTGAAACAATACGCTGCGGAGCTTTGTTTAAGGTAATTGAACCCTTTGCTCCTTGCACCGTGCGCGGCCATCCCTGTTCAGCCTGTGCCAGCCCTGTGAAAGTCTGGAAAATAAACAACAGGGCTGTCAGGCCCAATAAACCGCATTTATTCATAAGTTTTGGTCCACCTTTTAGCTTATTGCACGGCTCGACGTCACCTTCCGATTACGCCTAATCATGCGGGAAATCCCGCGAATGGATTGACTCTTTTGTCCAATCGACGTAGGTTACAGGCCCATAATAAAAATGATAATCATTCTTAATAATCTTATCATTTATAGGTGAAAATTATGGTGGAATCATCCATGTTTGAAAATGCCTTATTAGAGGATTTTTCTGCGTTATGCCGTGGGTTCCTCTTTACCTCGCCGTGGCGAAGCCTCGCGACTCAAGGCTGCTATACCACGATAACCACCTCTGTGGCAGACGCTGCATCATTGCAGGGTGATTTTCAACTTCAGCTGCATCAACATTTTGCGGCGGCAAAACAACAAGGCATTGAGAATCCGATCCTGGTGGGTGCGATTCCGTTTGACGTGAGTCAGCCTGCGGCCCTGTTTATTCCTGAAACGTATCAAACTTTTCATCGTGCCGACCTACAGAATGCGCTGCCTGCGGCTGCCAGTGAGCTGCCGCAGGTACGTCGTCGCGTGGCGGTGCCGGATCACGATGTCTTTACCCAAATGGTGGCCGATGCGGTGACAGCAACGCAACGTGGTGACCTCGATAAAGTGGTGCTGTCGCGCCTGATGGATATTGTCACCGAACAGCCAGTGGATACCGCGGCGCTGATGCAACGCGTCATTGCGCAGAATCCGAATAGCTATCACTTCCATCTGCCGCTGCCACAAGGCGGTGCACTGGTGGGGGCCAGCCCGGAGCTAATGCTGCGTAAGCAGGGCCGCGATTTTAGCTCGTGCCCGCTGGCGGGCTCAGCACGTCGTGATCACCACGATAGCCAACAGGATCAGGCAGCGGGCAATACGCTGATGGACTCCAGCAAAGATCGTCATGAACACCAGCTGGTCACAGATGCGATGCGCGATACGCTGCAACCGCGCAGTCGCCTGCTGTCGGTGCCGACGGTACCGTCATTGATCACCACCGCGACCTTATGGCACCTCGCGACGCAAATCGATGGTGAGGTGCAGGATGATCGTGAGAACGCTTTGTCGCTGGCCTGCCTGCTTCATCCGACCCCCGCATTAAGCGGCTTCCCACACCAGCGTGCTCAGCAGCTGATTCAGCAATTAGAGCCTTTTGATCGTCAGCTGTTTGGCGGCATTGTGGGATGGTGTGACAGTGAAGGAAACGGTGAATGGGTGGTGACAATTCGTTGTGGCACCGTGCACGGTGCACGCGTGCGACTGTTTGCGGGCGCAGGCATCGTTGCCGATTCCCAACCTGAATCAGAATGGCGCGAAACCGGCGTGAAGCTGGATACCATGTTGCGCGCTTTTGGACTGCAATAAAGGAAAGAGCATGAGCATTCCCTATACCCGCTGGCCTGAAGATTTGGCTGCGCGCTATCGCGAAAAAGGCTATTGGCTCGATGTGCCAATGACCGATATCCTGGCGCGTCATCAAGAGAATGATGCAATCGCGGTCATCGACGGCGATCGTCAAATCAGCTATCGCGAGCTGAATCAGCTAACCGATAACCTCGCGGCAGCCCTGCAGCGCCGTGGCCTGCAACAGGGTGATACTGCGTTAGTGCAGCTAGGCAACGTGGCGGAGTTTTACGTCACGGTCTTTGCGCTGTTTAAACTGGGCGTAGCATCCGTCTTCGCGCTGTATAGCCATCAGCGCACCGAGCTGACCGCCTATGCCGCGCAGATTGAGCCTAAACTGCTAATTGCCGATCGCAGTCACGCGCTGTTTGGCGATGACACCTTTATTGGTGCGCTTTGTGCCGCTCAACCGTCACTGCAGCAGATTATCCTGCGCAATGACGGTGATAAAGAAAACACCCTTGAAGCTTTGATGGCGGAAGCGGCAGGCGATTACCAGCCAACGCCAACTGCTGCCGATGAAGTGGCGTTTTTCCAGCTCTCCGGTGGCAGCACCGGTACGCCGAAGCTGATTCCGCGCACGCACAACGACTACTACTACAGTATTCGCGCCAGCGATGAGATCTGTGAAGTCACGGCTGACACGCGTTATCTGATCGCCCTGCCCGCACCGCATAACTTCGCCATGAGCTCACCGGGTTCACTTGGTGTGTTTTATGCCGGGGGCCAGGTGATTCTTGCCGCTGACCCAAGCGCCACGCTCTGCTTCCCGCTGATTGAGAAGCACCAGGTCACCGATACCGGTCTGGTGCCACCCGCAGTGAGCCTGTGGCTGCAGGCGATTCAGGAATGGGGTAGCAACAAGCAGCTGGCTACGCTGCAGCGCATTCAGGTCGGCGGCGCGAAGCTCGGCGAAACCCTGGCGGCACGCATCCAGAGCGAAATTGGCTGCCAATTACAGCAGGTGTTTGGCATGGCCGAAGGCCTGGTGAACTACACCCGCTTTGGCGATGACGAGAAAATCGTGCTGACCACTCAGGGCCGACCGATTTCTGAAGATGACGAAGTCTGGGTGGCGGATGAACACGGTAATGCGCTGCCGCACGGCACGGTGGGTCGCCTGATGACACGCGGTCCGTACACCTTCCGTGGCTACTACAAAAGCCCGGAACACAATGCCGCCAGCTTTGATGCTAACGGCTTTTACTGCTCCGGCGATCTGATTGAGATCAACCCGCAGGGTTACATCACCGTGCAGGGCCGCGAGAAGGATCAGATCAACCGTGGCGGCGAGAAGATCGCCGCAGAAGAGATCGAGAATTTGCTGCAGCGCCATCCGGATGTGATTCATGCCGCGCTGGTGTCGATGACTGATGAACTGATGGGTGAAAAAAGCTGCGCCTTTATTGTTGCCAGCCAGCCGATCAAAGCGGTGGCGCTGCGCCGTCATCTGCGCGATCTCGGTGTCGCCGAGTTTAAATTACCCGATCGTATTACCTGCGTAGATGCCCTGCCACTGACCCCGGTTGGCAAGGTGGATAAAAAACGTTTACGCCAACAGCTTGCTGACCAACAAGCGCAAGCCTGAACCTATTCCGGAGATTGTAATGGCTATTCCAAAACTGAATTCTTACGCGCTGCCTGCCGCCACTGAACTGCCGACCAACAAGGTGAAATGGACCGTTGAGCCACAGCGTGCTGCCCTGCTGATCCATGATATGCAGGCTTATTTCCTGAATTTCTGGGGCGAGAACAGTCCGCTGATCGATCAGGTTGTGGAGAACATTGCCCGCCTGCGCGCCTATTGCAAAGCGCAAGGTATTCCGGTGTTCTACACCGCGCAGCCCAACGAGCAGAGCGATGCCGATCGCGCACTGCTTAACGACATGTGGGGACCGGGCCTGAATAAGCATCCGGATCAACAGAAGATCGTGGATGCACTGGCGCCAGATCAGGACGATCAGGTGTTAACCAAATGGCGTTACAGCGCCTTTGTCCGCTCGCCGCTGGAATCGATCCTGCAGGAGATGGGCCGCGATCAGCTGATCATTACCGGCGTTTACGCCCACATCGGCTGCCTGACCACCGCCACTGACGCCTTTATGCGTAACATCCAGCCGTTTATGGTGGCGGATGCGCTGGCCGACTTCAGCCGTGAAGAGCACATGATGGCACTGACCTACACCGCTGGCCGCAGCGGCAAAGTGGTGATGACCGCCGATCTGATGCCGCTGCCGCTGAGCAAAGACGATCTGCGTGCGCTGATTCTGCCGCTGCTGGAAGATGACGATGTGCCAGAAGATGATGAAAACCTGATCGACTACGGCCTGGATTCCGTGCGCGTGATGGCGCTGGCGGCGCGCTGGCGCCAGGTGCACAACGACATCGATTTCGTTAGCCTGGCAAAAAATCCGAGCATTGATGGCTGGTGGGCACTGCTGTCACGGACGCCTGCCAAATGAGTGCCTCTTTCGACTTTAACGGAAAAATCGTCTGGGTAACCGGCGCGGGTAAAGGCATTGGTTACCACACGGCGCTGGCATTCCATCAGGCCGGCGCACAGGTGATCGGCTTCGATCTGCGTTTTGAGCAGCCCGACTACCCGTTTGCCACTCAGGTTCTGGATGTAGCGAATGCGGCGGAGGTGAAAGCCGTGTGCCAGCGTCTGCTGGCTGAGCAGCCTCGTCTGGATGTGCTGGTCAACGGCGCCGGGATCCTGCGCGTAGGCAGCACTGAAGCACTCTCGTTTGAAGACTGGCAGGCGTGTCTGGCGGTGAACGCCGGTGGCGCCTTCAATATGTTCCAGCAAACGCTGCCGGTATTCCGCCAGCAGCGCGCGGGGGCGATTGTTACCATCGCTTCTAACGCGGCTCACGCGCCACGTCTCGGCATGTCCGCTTATGGCGCTTCCAAAGCCGCACTACGTAGCCTGTGCCTCACCGTCGGTCTGGAAATGGCACCGTTTGGCGTGCGCTGCAACATCGTTTCACCGGGTTCAACCGATACCGATATGCAACGTAGCCTGTGGCATACGCCGGAAGCAGAGCAGGAGATGATCAACGGCTTCCCGGATCAGTACAAGTTGGGGATCCCACTGCGTAAGATCGCGAAACCGCAAGAGATCGTGAACAACGTCCTGTTCCTGGCCTCGGATCTTGCCAGCCACGTGGTGCTGCAGGATATTGTGGTCGACGGTGGCGCAACGCTGGGATCCTGATATGGCAATCTGGAAACGATCGGTTGATCTGGCAACCTTAAATACCCTGGGGGATAACTCACTGGTGTCGCACGTCGGCATCGTGTTCACGGTGATTGGCGACGATTACCTTGAGGCAACTATGCCAGTGGATACCCGCACGCAGCAGCCGTTTGGCCTGCTGCACGGCGGTGCGTCAGTGGTGCTGGCGGAATCGATGGGATCGATTGCCGGTTATCTGAGTGTGGAAGAGGGAAAAAGTGTGGTGGGGATTGAGGTCAGTGCCAGCCACCATCGCGCGGTGAGCAGCGGTGAAGTGCGCGGCATCTGCCGTCCTTTGCACCTTGGCGCACGCAACCAGAGCTGGGAAATTGAGATTCGCAATGGACGCGATCAACTGTGCTGCACATCGCGATTGACGGTGGCGGTGCTGGGGTAATTTTCCGCGACGGCCCTCACCTCCTTATTCCAGGGGGAAGAATCATCGCGCCGGATTGCTGAACACGATGCCTTTTCATCGGGAGGTGAAAATGGCACTCAGCAGCCATAAAAAAAGCGGCCAATTGGCCGCTTTCTGTTTTGCGATTAACGCTGGTAAATGATTTCGACGCCTTCGTCGTCTTCTTCGTCCCAGTCGTCATCCCAATCGTCGTCTTCTTCCACTTCCTGAGCGGTTTCCATGGCTTCGCGGTGATAATCATCCCACATGAAGGCCACTTTCTCCGGCTCTTTCGCTTCTTCTTCCGCTTCTTTCGGGTTCTCGATGATGAAGGTCATCACGTCCCAGCAGAGATCTTTCACGCCATCATGGCTGGCCGCAGAAATCAGGTAGTATTTGTCTTCCCAGCCCAAAGCTTCCACAACCGCTTTAGCGCGGCTTTCTGCTTCTTCACGGTCCAGCAGGTCACATTTGTTAAACACCAGCCAGCGTGGCTTCTGGAACAGCTTCTCGCTGTATTTTTCCAGCTCACCCAGGATGATGCGAGCGTTTTCGACCGGATCGGATTCATCGATCGGCGCAAGGTCGATCAGGTGCAACAGTACACGGCAACGCTCAAGGTGCTTCAGGAAGCGAATCCCCAGACCGGCACCATCCGCTGCGCCTTCAATCAGGCCCGGGATATCGGCGACGACGAAGCTCTTTTCGTTGTCCATGCGCACCACGCCAAGGCTTGGCACCAGAGTGGTAAACGGATAATCCGCCACTTTTGGTTTAGCCGCAGACACGGAGCGAATAAAGGTCGATTTACCGGCATTAGGCAGACCAAGCATACCGACATCAGCCAACAGCATCAGCTCCAGCTGCAGGTCACGCTTCTCGCCCGGCGTACCCATGGTCTTCTGACGTGGGGAACGGTTAACCGAGGATTTAAAACGCGTATTACCCAAGCCGTGCCAGCCGCCTTTCGCGACCATCAGCTTCTGCTCGTGGCGCGTCATGTCACCCAGCGTTTCGCCAGTACCCTGGTCAATCACGCGGGTACCGACAGGCACCTTGATAATGATGTCTTTGCCGCGTTTACCGGTGCAATCACGGCTCTGGCCATTTTGACCACGTTCGGCGCGGAAAGATTTCTCGAAGCGATAGTCGATCAGGGTATTCAGGTTTTCATCCGCCAGCAGGTATACATCACCGCCGTCACCGCCGTCGCCGCCGTCCGGGCCACCGCGTGGAATGTATTTTTCGCGGCGGAAGCTGACGCAACCATTACCGCCATCGCCTGCGACCGCAAGGATCGTCGCTTCATCTACAAACTTCATTTTATTTCTCCGTCACGCTATCGTTCGCGGCGACTAAAGCACAGCAAACGGGTCCGCCAGGGTCTTCTGCGCTGACCGGCGGCGGATAATACAAGACTGGCAAAGCCAGGAGTACATAAATTGTACAGCAAACTGCGCGTTTTGGTCAGAGGGAATCCCGCAACCTGCGGCAGAATGTAAAAAGCCCCGCAAAGCTGCGGGGCCTTCAATTCGTGTGTTCAGACGTTAACCGTCTGCGTCACAACAACCTTACTCAGCAACGATGCTGATGTACTTACGGTTGTTAGGACCTTTAACTTCGAATTGTACTTTACCGTCTGCGGTAGCAAACAGGGTGTGGTCACGACCACAACCTACATTGGTACCTGCGTGGAACTTGGTGCCACGCTGACGAACGATGATGCTACCTGCCAGAACAGATTCACCACCGAAACGCTTAACACCCAGACGTTTTGCATTGGAGTCGCGACCGTTACGAGTCGAGCCACCAGCCTTTTTATGTGCCATTTGTCAGATCTCCTCTTACGCGCCGATCACAGTGATTTTCACATCAGTGAACCACTGACGGTGACCAGCTTGCTTACGGTAGTGTTTACGACGACGAAACTTAACAATCTTAACTTTCTCGCCACGACCGTGAGCAACAACTTCTGCCTTGATCACACCGCCTGATACCAGTGGCGCGCCGATTTGCACGTCTTCGCCATTTGCAATCATCAGAACCTGGTCGAACTCAATGGTTTCGCCGGTTGCGATGTCCAGCTTTTCCAAGCGAACGGTCTGACCTTCGCTTACTCGGTGTTGTTTACCACCACTTTGGAAAACCGCGTACATATAAAACTCCGCTTCTGCGCATGCCTTTCTATTCATCAGGCGGCGCGATAAATATTCACAATAGGGCGCGAATTCTACGCAAATCTCTAGCAGAAGACAAGTGCACTTTGCACTCTCTTGCAGAAAAAAAGCGCAGGACGAATGCAAACGTTTCTCAGCCCGATTTTTCAAGTACAATCAGTAACAGATTACCTGAACTCACGCTGGGTAAAAGCGCTTACCATGCAAAATACGAGTCAAAGCTGAACAGACGAATGAACTTAGAACAGATTAATGAATTAACCGCGCAGGACATGGCGGCCGTCAACCAGACCATCCTCGACCAGCTGAATTCAGATGTCTCACTGATTAATCAGTTGGGTTACTACATCATCAGCGGCGGAGGCAAACGTATCCGGCCCATGATCGCGGTGCTCTCGGCACGTGCGCTGAACTACCAGGGATCGCTACATGTCACCAATGCGGCGCTGATCGAATTTATCCACACGGCGACTCTGCTGCACGATGATGTGGTGGATGAATCCGATATGCGCCGTGGCAAAGCCACTGCCAATGCCGCGTTCGGTAATGCTGCCAGTGTGCTGGTGGGGGACTTCATCTACACCCGCGCGTTTCAGATGATGACCAGCATGGGATCCTTAAAGATCCTCGCGCTGATGTCTGAAGCAGTGAACGTGATTGCGGAAGGTGAAGTGCTGCAGCTGATGAACTGCAACGATCCCGATATCACGGAAGAGAGCTACATGCGCGTCATCTACAGCAAGACCGCGCGCCTGTTTGAAGCGGCTTCTCAAGCCTCCGCGATTCTGGCTGAAGCCACGCCGGCGCAGGAAAAAGCGCTGCAGGATTATGGTCGCTATCTGGGTACCGCTTTCCAGTTAATTGACGATTTGCTGGATTACAGTGCGGATGGCGAAACCCTGGGTAAAAATACCGGTGATGACCTGAGCGAAGGCAAGCCGACACTGCCGCTGCTCCATGCCATGCACAACGGTACACCAGAGCAAGCTCAGATGATCCGCAAAGCAATCGAAGAAGGCAACGGTCGCCATCTGCTGGAACCGGTACTGGATGCCATGCAACAAACTGGCTCGCTGGAATGGACGCGCAAACGCGCTGAAGAAGAGGCGGATAAAGCCATTGCTGCTCTGCAGGCCCTGCCAGAAACGCCGTGGCGTAGTGCACTCGAAGCATTGGCCCACATGTCAGTGCAGCGTGATTTCTGATTGCTATTACGGGGCGGCATAGCCCCGTTTTCTTTCCTGCCTCACCCGTATTCTCCCCCTGCTTTACTTCCCAGCGCTTCACCTGACTGCCCATTACATTCCTTGCATCGCTTTTGCGAAAGAGAGCTCAGTTTAATGCGAGGCCAAAACAATTACTGGAAGCTTATGGAAATTATTTGCTATAAGGTTTTTGTTTTTTCCTAATATCTCTGTATTGGATACGCCCGTTGCGGCAGAGACAACGCAATAACATGGACAAGGAGCAGGACGTTATGAAAGCAAGGAAACAGGATTGGCATCCCGCAGATGTGATTGCAGCACTGCGTAAAAAAGGCACATCAATGGCTGAATTGTCACGCAATTCGGGACTGAACTCGTCCACACTCTCCAACGCACTTTCCCGCCCCTGGCCCAAAGGAGAGTGGTTGATCGCTGACGCGATCGGTGTTCATCCCGCCGAGATCTGGCCAACTCGCTATTATGATCCCATTACATCGCGCTTGCTGGATCGCAAAAAACGTATTCGATCCCCCAGGGATCGTCAGGAGAGCTGAGATCTTTGACATAAAAAAACCAGCCACGCTGCCGTGACTGGTTTTCTTCGCGTGCGAGATCGGTGTTATTCGCCGCTGACGCGCTCGATATTGGCACCCATGGCCTTCAGTTTATCTTCGATGTGCTCATAGCCACGGTCGATATGATAAATACGGTCCACAATGGTGGTGCCTTCCGCGATGCAACCGGCCAGTACCAGGCTCGCAGAAGCGCGCAGGTCGGTTGCCATCACTTGTGCACCTGACAGCGCCTCAACACCGTGGCAAATCGCAGTGTTGCTTTCGATTTCCGCGTGACCGCCCATACGAATCAGCTCAGGGATGTGCATGAAACGGTTTTCGAAGATGGTTTCGGTGATCACGCCAGTACCTTCCGCCACCATGTTCAGCAAGGTGAACTGTGCCTGCATGTCGGTTGGAAAACCTGGGTGTGGTGCAGTACGGACGTTAACCGCCTTAGGGCGCTTACCGTGCATATCGAGGCTGATCCAGTCTTCACCGGTTTCAATCTCGGCACCCGCATCACGTAGTTTTGCGAGTACAGCATCCAGCGTATCGGGCTGGGCTTTATGGCACACCACTTTACCGCGGGAAATCGCAGCAGCGACAAGGAAGGTACCGGTTTCGATACGATCCGGCAGAACGCGATACACACCGCCACCCAGACGTTCTACGCCTTCGATGGTAATTTTATCTGTGCCTGCACCGCTGATTTTTGCGCCCAGCGTGTTGAGGAAGTTTGCCGTATCGACAATTTCCGGCTCGCGCGCGGCGTTTTCAATAATGGTCGTGCCAGTGGCAAGCGTTGCCGCACTCATGATGGTCACGGTCGCGCCAACGCTGACTTTGTCCATGACGATATGCGCGCCTTTCAGGCGGCCATTAACGGAAGCTTTGACGTAACCTTCTTCCAGTTTAATTTCCGCACCCAGTTGCTCAAGGCCAGTGATGTGCAGATCAACCGGACGTGCACCAATAGCACAGCCGCCTGGCAATGAAACCTGACCCTGACCAAAACGGGCCACCAGCGGACCCAGTGCCCAAATCGAGGCACGCATGGTTTTCACCAGATCATACGGTGCGCTGAAGACATTAACTTCGCGAGCATCAACGTGAACCGAACCATTACGCTCAACGCGCGCACCCAGCAAATTTAGCAGCTTCATGGTGGTATCGATATCACGCAGCTTCGGCACGTTCTGAATCTCTACCGGCTCTTCTGCCAGCAGCGCAGCAAACAGAATTGGCAGCGCAGCATTCTTCGCCCCGGAAATGGTCACTTCACCACTTAAACGGGTGGGGCCTTGCACACGAAATTTGTCCATTAACGGCTCTCAATTATCTATCAACAAAACAACCTGTGAGGCGCTTAGAAACCGTTGAGTTTACGGTCGCGCGCCCACTCGGTTGGGGTATAAGTTTTGATGGAAACCGCATGAATACGGTTATCCGCAATGTATTCCATCAGCGGCGCATAAACAGCCTGCTGTTTTTTCACACGACTCAGTTCACCGAACATCTCACCCACCGCGATCACCTGAAAATGACTGCCGTCGTTGCTGAGAACATGTACTTCATCTAATGGCAGCGCCTGCATCAGCACGGCCTGAACTTCACTATTTTCCATCGCTCTTTGCTTCACTTAATAATAATAAGGCGGATATCTTAGAGGAAAGCGCCTGACTCTTAAATACGCAAAAGCCCCTGAATAAATCAGGGGCTTTTGGCAATGACAACGTTATCAGGCGATTTTTTCCGCAGAAACAATAATCTGCTGCAGGTTATACAGCGCAATTAATGACTGGAGTTTGTCGTTGATACCGGTGAAAAGTGGCGTGCTACCTTGTGCCCGCGCGATCTCGCGCAGGTGGACTAACAAAGCCAGTCCCGCTGAATCCACACGCTCCAGCGCCGCGACATCAATGGTCGCGATATCCACCATGGCGGTTTCACGTTCATGCCACAATGACAGCAGGGTATCGCGATCCAACATGCCGCTTAAAGATAGCGTGCTGGCATTGCGCTGCCAGCGTAAAGGTTCGCTCATGCTTACTGTTTATCCAGAGTGATAGGCTGTGCTGCGTAGGTTTTCAACTGCGCGGTCAGACCATCAATGCCCTTAGTACGCAGCAAATCACTCCACTCATTTTGTTTGGTCGTGATCATGCTGATGCCTTCAGCCACCATATCATAGGCCTGCCAGTTGCCGGTCTGGCTGTTCTTGCGCCATTGGAAATCAAGGCGCACAGGCGGACGGCCGTTCGGATCCAAAATAGTCACGCGAATCGCCACGATGTTAGCATCGCCAATCGGCTGCGGTTGCTGAATCTGGTAGGTTTGGCCGTGGTACAGCGCCAGCGCCTGGCCATAAGCCTGAGCCAGATAATCGCCAAATGCCGCAAAGTATGCGTCACGCTGTGCCGGAGTAGCCTCACGATAATAGCGGCCCAGCACCAGCGCACCCGCGTACTTGATCTGTACATACGGCAGCAACTCCTGACGCACCACCTCACGCAGATAGTTAGGATCCTGCTTGATTTTAGGTTGCTCGTTTTTCAAGCGGGTAAAGGTCTTCGCCGCCGCTTCATTCATCAGTTTATAAGGATCGCTCTGATCCGCTGCATTGGCCGCCAGCGGCACAATCGCCAGCATGGCAATCATCAGGAAACGTTTAAACATCGTGTTTTACCTCTCTATTCCGTTGTAGCAGGTGCTGCCGGAGCAGGCGCACTCTCGGTGCCCTGCTTTTGATTATCGTTTTTGTTATCGCCGCTCTTGTAGAGGAACTGGCCGATCAAATCTTCCAGCACCATCGCGGATTTGGTGTCACGCAACGTGCCGCCATCTTTCAGCATTGCCGAACCCAGTTCTGGATCGTCAAAGCCTAGATTCAGTGCGAGGAACTGTTCACCCAGCAGACCTTGCGTGCGAATGGCCAGCGAGCTGGTGTCCGGGATTTTGTCAGCATACTGATCGCTGATGTCCATGGTGACACGCGGTGACAGCGTTTTATCATCCAGCGAAATATCCGTTACTCGACCAATCACCACACCACCAATTTTCACCGGTGAGCTGACTTTTAGGCCGCCAATATTATCGAAAGTGGCATACAGCTTCCATGTCGGTTCGGTGCCAAGTGACTTGAGATCGGCCACGCGCAGGCTGAGGAATAACAGTGCCAACAGTGCTGCCAGCATGAAGACGCCAACCCAGATTTCGTTTTTCTTGCTTTGCATTGCATCAATTCCCAAACATCAGTGCTGTCAGCACAAAGTCCAAACCGAGTACCGCCAGTGAAGCATGCACTACGGTACGCGTTGTTGCCCGACTAATCCCTTCCGAGGTCGGGATGGCATCATAGCCATTGAACAGCGCAATCCAGGTTACCGTCACGGCAAAGACTGCGCTTTTAATGATGCAGTTGATGACATCGGTGCGGAAATCCACGGCATTTTGCATCGCTGACCAGAAGAAGCCCGGATCGATGCCTTTCCAGCCCACGCCCACCAACGCCCCACCGGCAATACCGACTGCCGTAAAGATCAAGGCTAGCAGCGGCATGCTGATAAACCCTGCCCAGAAGCGCGGCGAAACCACGCGACGCAGCGGATCAACGGCCATCATTTCCATGCTGGAGAGCTGTTCGGTGGCTTTCATCAAACCAATTTCTGCCGTCAGGGCTGAACCCGCGCGTCCTGCAAACAGCAATGCCGTGACCACGGGACCCAGTTCGCGCAGCAGCGATAAGGCCACCAGCATGCCAAGACTGGTTTCAGCGCTGTAGGTCGTCAGCACCAGATAACCCTGCAGGCCCAGCACCATACCAATGAATAAACCCGAGACCACAATGATCAGCAGCGAAAGCACACCCACGCTGTACAGCTGTTTTACCAGCAGTGGCGCGTGGCGGCGGAAAGCGGGTTTACCCACCAGCGCATGAAACAGCATCAGGCCTGCACGGCCAAACGCCGCGCAAGTATTAATTCCCTGACGTCCAAGTGACGCCAGCGCCTTTAGCAACATCAGTTTACGTTCTCCCTGCACGAGTCAGATCGCTGAGGTAATCCCCGGCAGCGAAGCGGAATGGCACTGGACCGTCCGCATGACCCTCAATAAACTGGCGCACGCGCGGATCGGGATTTTCCCGCAACTCCGGCGCACTGCCCTGGGCAATAATCTTTTGACCGGCAACAATATAGGCATGGTCAGCAATGCTCAAGACCTCTGGCACATCGTGTGAAACCACAATGCAGGTCACACCTAACGAGTGGTTCAATTCATCGATCAATTTCACCAGCACGCCCATGGTAATCGGATCCTGGCCGACAAAGGGCTCATCGAACATGATCAGGTCCGGCTCCAGTGCAATCGCGCGCGCCAGTGCGGCACGGCGCGCCATGCCACCAGAAAGCTCGGCCGGCATCAGTTTGGCTGCACCGCGCAGGCCGACTGCTTCCAGCTTCATCATCACCGTGCTGTGCAGCAATTCCGGCGGTAATTGTGTGTGCTCACGCAACGGCCAGGCAACGTTATCAAAGACGTTAAGATCGGTAAAAAGTGCACCCGACTGGAACAACATGCTCATTTTTTTTCGCACTTCATACAATTTAGTGCGGGAAAGCGCTGGGATATTCTGGTCACGGAACCAAATTTCCCCTTTATCCGGTTGCAACTGACCACCAATCAGGCGCAGCAGCGTGGTTTTTCCAATCCCGGATGGCCCCATAATAGCGGTCACTTTACCCGCTGGCACGGTAAGCGAAATGTCATCAAAGATGACGCGGTCTCCGCGAGTGAAGCTGACGCCACGAACCTCAACCAGATTCGTTTTTTGCTGGATCATCGTTACCTCTTTATGCGGATCGGGCGTAATCAAAGTCGTGGATGGTAGCCTGGTAGACCACAATGCACGATAGTTTTACAGAAACTTACCCGTCAGGTGTGGCGAAAACGGCCTTAAAATTTACTTTTGCCTCTCAGACAGTCAAAATCAGCGCCTGTTTCCGCGCGCGCAATGTATTTACCTGTCGGACAAGGTTTGCCGACACACCTATCCATCAAGGATTTTTCATGTTCGTAGCCACTGCCCTGCTGTTTATTGGATTGATTTTACTGGCTTACGGTGCTGACCGTCTGGTTTTCAGTGCCGCGATCCTGTGTCGATCCTTCGGCATTCCTCCGCTGATCATCGGCATGACAGTGGTAAGCATTGGCACATCGTTACCCGAACTGATCGTTTCTTTTTCTGCAGCGCAGCATGGGCAAATGGATTTAGCTGTAGGGACGGCGCTGGGCTCAAACATTACCAATATTCTGCTGATCCTCGGCGGTGCCGCACTTTTGCATCCATTGACAGTGCACTCCAATCTGATTCGGCGCGAACTCCCCCTGATGCTGCTGGTCTCACTGCTGAGTGGCATCATGTTGTTTGATAATCACCTTAGTCGACTTGATGGAATCGCGCTGCTGCTGATTGCTTTAGGTTATCTGCTGATCGCCATTCGCATCGCCCGCCGCGCAGAGCGGGATAACAACGACACGTTAACGCGCGAACAATTGGCTGAACTGCCGCGCGATGAAGCTGGCAATACCGTGGCCTTTCTGTGGCTGGCGGTGGCGCTGATTATTCTGCCGATGTCAACGCGGATGGTGATCGATAATGCCACCGTGTTTGCCGACTATTTTGGTGTCAGCGAGCTGGTCATGGGTCTGACGTTGATTGCCGTCGGCACCAGCCTGCCTGAACTGGCTACCGTATTGGCGGGTGCATTGAAAGGTGAAGACGATATCGCTATCGGTAACCTGATTGGCGCTAATATCTTTAATCTGGCCATTGTGCTGGGCCTGCCTGCGCTGGTGCACCCCGGCAGCGTTGATGCACACGCTTTCGCACGAGATTACTGGGTGATGCTAGGTGTCAGCGTGCTGTTCGCCCTACTTTGCCTGTTACGCAAACGCCGGATTGGCCGCGTAGCGGGCTCTCTTTTGTTATCGGGATTTATTGCGTGGGTTCTGTGGCTGTGGCTCAGCCCTGCGCTCATCACAAGTTATTAAGGACGGACTGACCATGTCACATCAGCAACCGGTTTTTGATTACCAACAGGCAGGTAAAGCGGTACTGCGCATCGAACGCGAAGGGCTGGAGCAGCTCGATCAGTATATTAATGCCGACTTTAGCCGCGCCTGCGAAATGATCATTGCCTGCCGTGGAAAAGTGGTGGTGATGGGCATGGGCAAATCCGGTCATATTGGTGCAAAAATGGCAGCGACTTTTGCCAGTACCGGCACGTCCTCGTTCTTTGTTCATCCTGGCGAAGCGAGCCATGGTGACCTCGGCATGGTGACAGCAAACGACGTGGTGATCGCTATCTCTAATAGTGGCGAATCGAACGAAATTCTGGCGCTCATCCCGGTCCTCAAGCGACAGAAAGTGCCGTTGATTTGCCTCACCAGCCGTCCGGAGAGTGCCATGGGGCGTGCCGCTGACGTGCATTTATGCGTGAAGGTTCCACAGGAAGCGTGCCCGCTTGGTCTGGCACCGACCTCCAGTACTACCGCCACGCTGGTGATGGGCGATGCACTGGCAGTTGCCCTGCTGGAAGCACGCGGCTTTACTCAGGAAGACTTTGCGCTCTCGCATCCCGGTGGCGCACTGGGCCGCAAACTGCTGCTACACGTGAGCGATATTATGCACAGTGGTGACGAGATCCCACACGTCAGCCGCGATGCGTCGCTGCGGGATGCATTGCTGGAAATCACGCGCAAAAACCTCGGCCTGACGGTGATTGTTGACGACCTGATGAAAATCGAAGGCATTTTCACTGATGGCGACTTACGCCGCATCTTCGATATGGGCATCGATTTCCAGTCAGCCAGCATTCAGGATGTGATGACGCGCGGCGGGATTCGCGTGCGCCCGAATATGCTGGCTGTTGACGCACTGAATCTGATGCAAAACAAAAACATCACTGCGGTGTTGGTCGCCGATGACGATCGTCTGCTCGGTGTGGTACATATGCATGACATGCTGCGCGCTGGCGTAGTTTGAACAGGAACAAATAATGAGTGTTGAAACCACGATGATCGATACCTGCTATGGCCCGGTGAGTGCCGATGTAATGGCTCGGGCGGCGCGGATTCGCCTGCTGATTTGCGATGTCGACGGTGTGATGTCTGACGGCGTGATTTACATGGGCAACAACGGCGAAGAATTGAAAGCCTTTAACGTCCGTGATGGCTATGGTATTCGCTGCCTGCTGACCTCTAATATCGAAGTAGCTATTATTACTGGCCGCAAAGCGAAGCTGCTGGAAGATCGTTGCCAGACGCTCGGCATTACGCATCTTTATCAGGGACAATCAGATAAGCTTTTGGCGTGGCGTGAACTCCTGGATAAACTGTCATTATCTGCTGAGCAAGTGGCTTACATCGGCGATGATTTGATCGACTGGCCTGTAATGGCGGAGGCCGGTTTGAGTGTGGCCGTCGCCGATGCCCACCCCGTGTTATTACCTCGTGCACACTACGTCACCCGTATTGCCGGTGGCCGTGGTGCGGTACGTGAACTCTGCGATCTGATGTTGATGGCGCAGAACAAATTTGAGGATGCCAAAGGGCAATCAGTATGAGTAAGAGCAGGCGTTGGATAACGCTGATTTTGGCCTTGATCGCCCTGGTGCTGATCGGCTGGAATCTCACCAACCAGGACGATAGCGAAGCGACGGTGGCAACCAATAGCCAGGAGCCAACCTATACCAGCGAGAAGTCCCATTCTGTGGTGTACAACCCCACGGGCGCGCTGGCGTACAAACTGATCTCGGATAAAGTGACTTACTTTGCGGCAGATGAGGTGAGCTGGTTCGATAATCCGGTTGCAACCACGTATGATGAAAATAAAGTGCCCACCTGGACAATACGTGCCGATAAGGCAAAGCTGACCAAAGATCGTATGCTGTATCTATATGGTCACGTCGAAGTGAATACCCTGACCCAGGATTCTCAACTTGAGCGCATTATTACCGATACGGCTCAGGTTAATCTGGTCACCCAGGATGTGACATCTGACGATCAAGTCACCCTATTTGGCCGCAGTTTTAATTCCACTGGCATGAAGATGCGCGGCAATTTACGAACCAAAAATGCCCAGCTGCTTGAAAAGGTCAAAACTTCCTATGAAATCCAAAATGAACAAAAACAGCCTTAAGTTGTTGTTGGTGAGCGCCTTACTGGCGACCAGCCTGCCCGCGCTGGCCCTGACGGGAGACTCTGACAAACCCGTTAATATTGATTCGGTGAATCAGGCGCTGGATCTGCAAGGCAACGTGGCGACCTTTACCGGCAATGTCATTGTGACCCAGGGTTCAATCAAAATCACCGCTGACAAAGTGGTGGTAACACGTCCAGGTGGCGACAGTAAAAAAACTATCGTGGATGCCTACGGCGCTCCCGCCACTTTCTACCAGATGCAGGATAACGGCAAACCCGTGCAGGGCCACGCCTCAAAACTGCATTATGAGCTGGCGAACGATTTCGTTGAACTGACGGGCAATGCCTTCATTCAGCAGCTGGACAGCAACATCAAAGGCGATCGCATCACTTACCTGGTGAAAGAGCAGAAAATGCAGGCATTTAGCCAGGGCGAAAGCAAACGCGTCACCACCGTACTGGTGCCGTCGCAGCTGCAGGACAAAAACGGCTCGTCCACGAGCCCTAAAAAGAGTAACTGATCGCTATGGCCACATTAGTCGCTGAAAACCTGGCGAAAGCCTATAAAGGCCGCCGCGTGGTGGAAGATGTCAGCCTGCAGGTAAAATCTGGCGAGATTGTCGGCCTGCTGGGCCCAAACGGTGCCGGCAAGACCACCACATTCTATATGGTTGTCGGGATTGTGCCGCGTGATGCAGGCCGCATCGTGATCGATGACGAAGATATCAGTATTTTGCCGCTACATGCGCGAGCGCGCCGTGGTATTGGCTATCTGCCGCAGGAAGCGTCAATCTTCCGCCGTCTAAGCGTGTTCGACAATCTGATGGCGGTGTTGCAAATCCGCGATGATTTAACGGAAGAGCAGCGTCAGGATCGTGCCAATGAGTTGATGGAAGAGTTCCACATTGAGCATCTGCGTGACAGCATGGGGCAGGCGCTTTCCGGTGGTGAACGCCGCCGTGTTGAAATCGCTCGCGCTCTGGCAGCCAACCCCAAATTTATCCTGCTGGATGAACCTTTTGCTGGTGTTGACCCGATCTCAGTCATCGATATCAAAAAAATCATCGAACACCTACGCGATAGCGGTCTTGGCGTGTTGATCACCGATCACAACGTGCGTGAAACGCTTGCGGTGTGCGAACGTGCTTACATCGTGAGCCAGGGACATCTGATCGCGCATGGCACGCCGGATGAAATTCTTGCAGATGAGCAGGTTAAACGGGTTTATTTGGGCGAAGAGTTCAGACTCTGATAAGGTGTCGTTATTCACGACATTTGCTTAGGAAATTCAAGCAGAATTATGAAGCAAGGTTTGCAACTCAGGCTCAGCCAACAGCTGGCGATGACCCCACAGTTGCAGCAGGCCATTCGTCTGCTGCAACTCTCTACGCTTGAACTCCAGCAGGAACTGCAACTGGCGCTGGAAAGCAATCCGCTGCTTGAGCAAACCGATCTGCATGAAGAAGTCGATTCACGTGAGCATCAGGAGAGCGACTCGTTAGACACACGTGAAGCCCTCGAACAGAAAGAGATGCCCGAGGAGCTTCCACTCGACGCCACCTGGGATGAAATCTACACCGCGGGAACGCCTTCTGGCACGGGTACCGATTACCAGGATGATGAGCTGCCGGTTTATCAAGGCGAAACCACCCAGTCACTGCAGGACTACCTGATGTGGCAAGTGGAGCTCACGCCGTTTACGGATACCGACCGCGCGATTGCCACTTCAATTGTCGACGCCATTGATGACACGGGCTATCTCACCGTTTCCGTCCAGGACATCTGCGACAGCATTGGTGATGAAGAGCTGACGCTGGAAGAGGTTGAAGCGGTGCTGAAGCGTGTTCAGCGCTTTGATCCTGTCGGTGTCGGTGCACGTGATCTACGTGACTGCTTGCTGGTGCAACTTTCACAATACGCTGCCGATGCGCCAATGCTGGCAGAAGCGCGGTTGATCGTCAGTGAACATCTGGATCTGCTGGCCAACCACGATTTTCGCAGCCTGATGCGTGTAACACGCCTCAAGGAAGAAGTGCTGAAAGACGCGATGCTGCTGATTCAGTCACTCGATCCCCGTCCCGGCCAATCGATCAACACCAGCGAACCCGAGTATGTGATTCCTGATGTACTGGTGCGTAAAACCAGTAAGCGCTGGACCGTTGAATTGAATTCAGACAGCTTGCCGCGCCTGAAGATCAATCAACATTACGCCGCGATGGGCGGTTCCGCACGTAACGACAGCGACAGCCAATTCATTCGCAGTAATTTGCAGGAAGCCAAATGGCTGATTAAAAGCCTCGAAAGCCGCAACGACACACTGCTCAAAGTGACGCGTTGTATTGTCGAGCAGCAGCAGGCGTTCTTTGAACAGGGCGAGGAATACATGCGGCCGATGGTGCTGGCAGATATCGCCCAGGCCGTGGACATGCATGAATCCACCATTTCCCGTGTGACCACGCAAAAGTACCTGCACAGCCCGCGTGGCATCTTTGAATTAAAATATTTTTTCTCCAGCCATGTGAATACCGAAGGCGGTGGCGAAGCCTCTTCCACGGCGATCCGTGCCCTGGTGAAGAAATTGATCTCCGCGGAGAACCCCGCAAAACCCTTGAGCGACAGCAAACTCACCTCCATGTTATCCGATCAGGGCATCATGGTGGCGCGACGTACGGTTGCTAAATATCGCGAGTCTTTATCTATACCGCCATCAAACCAGCGTAAGCAGTTGGTTTGACCGAACGAAGAAGGAAGACCTATGCAGCTAAACCTGACCGGACTGAATGTTGAAATCACTGAACCGCTGCGCGAATTTGTAAATAGCAAATTTGCCAAACTGGAACACTACTTTGATCGTATCAATCAGGTTTATATTGTTCTGAAAGTGGAGAAGGTGACGCAGATTGCGGAAGCAACACTGCACGTCAACGGCGGAGAGCTGCACGCCACAGGGGAAGCGGAAGACATGTACGCGGCCATCGACGGGTTAATCGACAAGCTTTCCCGTCAGCTGACCAAACACAAAGACAAACTGAAAAAACACTAACCTTCATGCTTGCAGAGTGCTGACCGATTCAGCACTCAGAGCGCAAATGGGGCGGGTTAACCGCCCCGTTTTGTCATCTGCGCAAGCGCCAACGGGAGACTCGCCATTGTGCTATGAATGGCGTTAACCTTGCGGCTATGTGAACTCGCAAGTGAAACGATGATGAACAACGATCTGACACTGGAATTGAGCTCGGTCCTCTCACTGGACTGTACCCGTAGCGGCGTACACTGCCAGAGTAAAAAACGCGCGCTGGAAATTATCAGCGAGCTGGCAGCGAAGCAGCTCAATCTGCCGCACCAGACACTATTTGAAGCCATTCTGACTCGCGAACGTATGGGCAGTACTGGCATTGGCAACGGTATCGCCATTCCGCATGGCAAGCTGGAGGAGGATACGCTGCGCGCCGTTGGCGTATTTATCAGCCTCGACCAACCGATCGCCTTTGACGCCGTGGACAATCAGCCGGTTGATCTGCTGTTTGCTCTGCTGGTGCCTGCAGACCAGTGCAAAACCCATTTGCATACGCTGTCGCTGGTCGCTAAACGTCTGGCAGACAAAACCGTCTGCCGCCGTTTGCGTGCGGCACAGAGTGATGAAGAACTCTATGCCATTATCACAGAAGCTCAGGAAGAACACTCTTAAGCGACAGACACATTTACCGGCCTATTCGTCGGTTTAAAACGGGAGAAATGTGATGGTGCTGATGATCGTTAGCGGTCGGTCAGGCTCAGGAAAATCGGTCGCACTGCGTGCCCTGGAAGACATGGGATTTTACTGTGTCGATAATCTACCCGTGGTGCTGCTACCGGAATTAGCGAACACCCTAACAGAGCGCAATATTTCGGCGGCCGTCAGCATTGATGTGCGCAACATGCCTGAATCGCCGGAGGTGTTTGAAACGGCGCTCAACAATCTGCCGGATTCGTTTTCACCACAGTTACTGTTCCTGGACGCCGATCGCAACACGCTGATACGGCGTTACAGCGATACTCGCCGCATCCATCCGCTCTCCAGTAAAAACCTGTCACTGGAAAGCGCGATTGATGAAGAGAGTGACCTGCTTGAGCCTTTGCGTTCGCGGGCAGACCTGATCATTGATACTTCCGAAATGTCGGTCCATGAGTTGGCTGAAATGCTGCGTACGCGCCTGTCAGGCAAACGTGAGCGTGAGCTGACCATGGTGTTTGAGTCCTTCGGCTTCAAACACGGCATTCCCATTGATGCCGATTACGTCTTCGATGTGCGTTTCCTGCCAAACCCGCACTGGGATCCCAAGCTGCGTCCGATGACCGGGCTTGATCGTCCTGTTGCGGCTTTCCTCGACCGCCACACTGAAGTACATAACTTCATTTACCAGACGCGCAGCTATCTGGAGCTGTGGTTGCCGATGCTGGAAACCAACAACCGCAGCTATCTAACGGTCGCGATTGGCTGTACCGGGGGTAAACACCGTTCGGTTTACATCGCCGAACAGCTGGCAGATTACTTCCGTTCACGCGGCAAAAATGTGCAGTCTCGTCATCGCACTCTGGAAAAACGTAAATCATGACCGTGAAGCAAGTCGTTGAGATTCGCAATAAGCTGGGCATGCATGCGCGCCCGGCAATGAAACTGTTCGAGTTGGTGCAGAGTTTTGACGCAGAGGTACTCCTGCGCAATGAAGCCGGTACGGAAGCCGAAGCCAGCAGCGTGATTGCGCTGTTGATGCTCGACTCCGCGAAAGGCGGCCATATCGAGATTGAAGCCAGCGGCCCGCAGGAAGTCGAGGCGCTGGCTGCGGTGATTGAGCTGTTTGAAGCCGGGTTTGACGAAGACTAATTGCTGTTAATGCAATTTGTAGCGAACGAGGAAACCTTCCCCACCTAACTGACGCATCTGGCGCATTATCCACTGCTGGCGCATTCGTATATACCCGGAAGGTGCATCAGCGCGGAAGCGAATCGGGTTTGGTAGTACCGCCGCCAGCAGCGCCGCTTCAGAAATCGTCAGACGACTGGCTGGTTTGTGGAAGTAGCGCTGTGAAGCCTCTTCCACACCAAACACGCCATTGCCAAACTCCGCAATATTCAAATATACCGTCAGAATGCGGCGTTTGGTCCACACGGTTTCGATCCCCACGGTTAAACCGGCTTCCAGCCCTTTTCGCACCCAGCTGCGGCCATCCCATAAAAACAGGTTTTTTGCGGTCTGCTGCGACAGCGTAGAAGCACCGCGTATCTGCTTTGAGCCATCGCTATCCAGCACCTTTTGAATCGAATCAATATCAAAACCCCAATGTTCCGGAAATATTTGATCTTCAGAAGCGATCACGGCCAGCGCCATCCACGGAGAAATCTCATCCATGCTGACCCAATCGGAGTGCGCCACATAGTCGAACCGACCACTGAACCAGGCGCCCAGTTGACGCTCCACCATCACCGCAGAAAACGGCACAGGTAAAAAGGCAAAGATCACGATGCCTGCCAGCCAAATTCCCAACCACGCCAGCAGCACTTTAGCAATCAGCACTTTAAGGCGTTGCCCCATTTTCCCTTTACTCTTACTCATGCAATTTTCTCTTACCTGTTCCCTGCATTAATCAATCACCCCGGTCACAATTTTGATTACCTGTAATCCTGGGCAAAACTTTACCGCTTATCCCGTGAAAGTTAGAGATGAAGTTATTACCTGCGTCATCATCGTTCCTCTATTAGAGCCAATCACATCAAGCACTTCCATTATGAGGGAATCGGTTCCATGGTGAAAAACCCAGCAAAACCCTTACAATCGGATACTTCATACAAAGTGATAAAGATCACGTTTAAACTTTCACAATACTTAACAATAAACTTTCAAAGCGTTTGAATAAGCGCACTGATGAGCGCAGCCGTTTCAATAAACGTGGCTGAAATCGCGTCAACATCATCATGATTAGCCCTGACAATGGTAAAGGATTTAGCCTTCCGTTTGGTTTACATTGCACCGTAAAACCTTAAACTGGAACTTTCAGCAGAGGGTTTCCAAAACGTTTTGGATAACCCACCAGAATCACCTTATTTGTTACCTAATATCAGCATGTTAAGTTCAATCAACTCTGATTTTTCGACTGATTAGGAATTTCAGTGCAGCTGTCAGGCTTTTCCTGCTTCAGGCTGAAGGAAATTCAGGCAAAAAGCAGAACAATTGGTCAAAAATAGTGCAATACGGCAAAGAAATTAATTCCTTGCTTGACTGTGTCAGCAAATTAATGTTTTCTGTATTTAATCGCTGCTCAACTTCACACAATTTAATGAATCTTGTCACAAGCGTTGGCGAATTTGTTAAGGTGATTTCGAAGCGTTAACCAATACCATACTGTTGCTGATCTATTCGACTTCTAACGATAGCAGCAGTACCCATTTCCCTGGTGTTGGCGCAGTATTCGCGCACCCCAGTTTCGACTGGGGTCATTTTTTTCTGGCGTCCGAAGATTTTTCCCTTTCAGCTACCCACTCGCGTAACACGTTAACGTCATGCAGCCACTCATGTTTTAATTCGTCGATCCACTCCTGCACGTTGTCCCACCATGCTGGCAGTTCCGGTGACTGTATCTGTTTCGCCAGTTTCTGCAGATGCAACAGTCCTACTGAGCCCGCAGCACCCTTAATTTTATGCCCTTCTTCCGCAATCCCTTTTTGATCGCGCGCCATCATGTTGGAATCCAGCACGTCGAGATAGCCCGGCATCATCTGTTCAAACATCGTCAGGCTTTGTGTAATCAATCCTGGGCCGACCAATTCGATATACTGTTCCAGCATCTCCACATCGAGCAGCATGCGCGAGTGTACGTCTGAGGACGTCTGAATCTCTTCTTCCGGTTCGCCCTGGTAATCCCAGAACTTTTTAATCATCGCTGTTAAGGCCGGCACCGCCAGCGGTTTACTCAGCACATCATCCATACCGGCATCGAGATACTCTTTCTTGTCTTTCAACACGTTGGCGGTCAGTGCCACCAGCGGCGGCAGCGCCATGCCAGCATGGCGTTGGTGAATAGCGCGTGACACATCCAGTCCGGTCATATCCGGCAGTTGAATATCCAGCAACACCAGATCAAATTCCTGCGGATCAAACATCGCCAGCGCTTCAGTGCCGGTCATCGCCACTTCCACACTGCATCCCAGTTTCTCCAGTACCGAGCGCGCCACAATGACGTTCAGTTCAATATCTTCAACCAGTAATACGTGCAGCGCCGGCAGTGGCATGCTGTCGTCGAGATCTTCGTCTTCCACCTCATCGGCCACACGAGGTGCATTTATCTCGACCACAAAGCATGAGCCCTGCCCCGGCGCACTACTCACGCTAATATCGCCGCCCATCGCCTGTGCCAGACGACGAGAAACCGCCAAACCAATACCGGTACCGGTGGCGGGTTTTCCGCCGTGCTGATCTTTAACCTGGTAATACATGGCGAAGATCTTGTCCTGCTCTTCCTGCGGAATTCCCATGCCAGAATCCTGCACTTCAAAGCGCAGCGTTTCGTCCTGGTGATAGGCGACCCGCACCACAATCTCACCCTGCTGGGTGAATTTCACCGCGTTACCGATCAGGTTCCATAAAATTTGACGCAGGCGCGTGCCGTCAGCAGAGATGATGTGCGGCAGCGGCAGCTCCGGTGCCATCACGAACTTCAGCCCTTTCGGCTGCGCCAGTAACCCGGAGAGGTTTTCCAGATCGGCAAGGAAGCCGGTGAAGTCGAGCGGCTGATTATCCAGTTGCACTTTGCGGCGCTCAATTTTGTCCACTTCAATCACGTCATTAAAGATGTTGCCAAGCGTGATGGCCGAGACATGGATGGTTTTCAGGTACTTCAGTTGTTCCTGATTGAGATCGGTGTCCAGCAGAATGCGGCTCAGGCCGACAATGCCATTCAGCGGCGTGCGCAGTTCATGGCTGATGGTTGAAATAAAAGTGGTCTTCTCACGGCTGGCATTCTCCAGCGCGTCCTGATAACGCTTACGCTCAGTAATATCGCGACCAAAGCCCATCAGGCCGCTGCGTTTACCGACGCGATCGTAATACGGCACTTTGCGGATTTCGAAGCAGGCTTTGCGCCCATCAGGATATTGCAGCCACTGTTCGTACGTCAGGGAGACGTTATGGCGGAATACCTTTTCATCCGTCTCCAGCACCTTGGAGGCGGCATCTTCATCGTAAATGTCGCGCGGCGTCAGGCCAATCAGTTGCTTCTCGCTCATGCCGGTTAGCAACTCCATCGCACGGTTACAGCCCGAGAACTGCTTGTCGATGTTGCGATAGAATACCAAATCCGGCGAGGCATCGAGGAAGGAGCGTAAGAAAGAGGATTGCTGTTCCAGCTCGATTTGCGCCTGTTCACGACGCGCCATCTCTTCGCGCAGTTTATCCATCACCTGCTCGCGGGCCTGCTCCGCTTTGATACGATCGTTAATTTCCTGATTCAGCTGAGCGATGGTCTCTTTCATTTGCTGATTAAGTTCAAGATCGCGTGTGCGCATCTCTTCCAGCTTATCGACCAGCTTTGTCAGGCGCTGGCGAGACTCTTCCAGCTGATCCACCACCACCGAGAGAAAATAGACGGCCCAGGGCGTGATTAAGAGACCAAAGAACACCGATCGCACCACATCGATACTCTCAACATGGCCACGCAGTACCATGGTGACCGCCATCTGCACCACCATCGCCAGCACCACCAGTGCTGAAGCTAACAGTAGCGAGAAACGCACCAGCCCCAGCTTGACCATCAAATCAACGTAGTACTGCGCTAAAAGACGAATCTGTTTCATCACGAGCTCCCTGAACGAAATCTGGCTCATGATAGCGTAATTATCGCGGCACTGCGCCGACTCAGCGTGTCATTGCCTGCTGACTTTGCCTCATTATGGTGCATCGCAGCGCCTTTTCGCCGATGTTCGCGTCGTTATGCTCAAATCGCTTGACTAAATCTGCCAACTGAATAATCTGGAGGGCCGCGCTTTTGCGACCCTTTTGTCACATCCCGTGCTATTCCGCCTCCCGGCAGCCATTTCATCTGATGGTTGCGCCTTGTTATTGCATATTCATTCAACTTTAGCGCCATTTTACTCACAATCAGCTTGATTAATTTTACTAATGACAGCCCTATTTTGATTCAAATATGACGCCATAAGAAAAACAGATACATGCTGTGTGTGAAACCGCCCCAACAGAATTTTATGCTGATGGAATGCAGTTATTCAGCATTGATTAGATATCTGAGGCGTACCTCACAGTGAGACGGCTCACACTTCATAGGGGAATCAGAATCGTCAGATTGACAGTTATTTACGTAATAAATTGTTCATAATCATAGTGTTAATTGGCAAAACAGCCGATTAACCGCAACAAAGCTGGCTATTTGACCTGAGTTCGCTTTCCCGATAAGTTGGAATTCCGCTGGATGCTTTCCAGTCGGGACTGTGTCTCGGCATATCTATGCAGCAAGAAACTCCCTCTGGATGCAAGTTATCTCCCGTAAGAGACCGGAAGTAAGAGCAGCTCATCAAGGACGAGACCATACTCTCTTGAGAGCCTTTGCTCGGTATTGCGACGTCCGCGTTTAAGCGGCGAAAACGAATTTGATACAGCACGCAGCGGTGCTCTGTGCTTGAAATAATGCAGGTAATGTCAAAAGCAGTTTAAGGAGACCCTCAATGTCCACTCAAAAACCTCATCCCTATGGTTTGTATGATCCCTCAGCCGGTAGTGATAGCTGTGGTGTTGGGTTTATTACCCGTAAGGACGGCGAGCAGACCCATGAGATCCTGCAGATGGCGCATAGCGCACTGTGCACGGTACCGCACCGTGGCGGCATGTCTGCTGAGGGCGTGGGCGATGGCGCAGGTGTCAACGTCGACCTTTCTCTGAACTTCTTCCGTAAAGTCACCGGCCAACCGCTGGAAGCCGGTCGCTTTGGCGTCGGTAACTTCTTCGTGCCAAAAGATGCCGAGCTGCGCGCGAACGCTGAGCGTCTGGTGGAAGAAACCCTTGCTGCCCATAACTTCCCTGTGCTGATGAAGCGTGATATGCCGCTGGACGGCAGCGTGACGCGTCCAGCCGCGCTGCAATTCCAGCTGCCGATTGTGCAATGGATCTTTGCGGCTCCGCAGGAAGTCACCGAACAACTCGAGTTCGAGCGCCACATCTATCGTGCGCTGCTGGACATCGAAGCGCGTGCCTTTACTGAAAGCGAATTCGGCGGTCTCTATCCGCTGTCGCTCTCTTCACGCACTCAGGTATTTAAAGCACGCCTGAACTCTAATGAAGTGATTCCGTACTTCAAAGATTTGACCGATGCCGATCATCAGGTGCGCGGGCTGTTCTTCCATACCCGCTTCTCAACCAACACCGATCCGCACACCACCATGGCACAGCCGTTCCGTCTGATGGCGCACAATGGTGAATTGAACACCGACCGTAAGAACCGTATCGCTGAAGCGGCGCTGATGCTGGCGCGCGGTAAGAAAATCGTGCGTCCGAAAGGCCAGTCCGACAGCTCGCGTCTGGACCAAAGCATTCATAGCCGTTTGATGGAAGATAACCTCGACCTGATCAACGCCGTCGTCTCAATGATGCCACCAGCGTGGGAAAACGACACCTCACTGTCAAATGAAGTGCGCGCCATGCTGGAGTACTTCTCTCTGTATGAAGAGAAGAACGATGGCCCGGCTGCACTGATCTTTGGTAACGGCGAAGTGATCGGGGCGCGCCTTGACCGCCTCGGCCTGCGTCCATTGCGTTCGGTTGAAACCGCTGAATACATCGGTGCGATGTCAGAAGCCGGCCAGATCGCTTTCCCACCGGAAAGCGTGTTGCGCCGTGGCCGTATCGAAGCGGGCGGCATGCTCTATTACGATCACAAAGAAAAACGCTCTTACACCACGGTGGAAGCGCTGGAAAAACTGGCGGCAGAGAAAGATTACCTTTCACTGCTGAGCGCGGCTCGCGTGGACCTGCACGATCTGCCGGAGATTCAGGCAGAGCAGCTGGGCTCACCGCTTCGCTATCGTGGCGACCTCAAAACCTATCAGCGTTTTGTGGCGTACTACTACAACCAGGAAAGCTTCAAATTCATGATGGACCCGATGCTGCAAACCGGCGCTGAGAAGATCTCGGCGATGGGTTACGGCAACGCCATCAATGGCCTGTCCGACCACGAAGGCGGCATGGCGCACTACTTCTCACAACGCTTTGCTCAGGTCACCAACCCGCCGCTGGATTCTATCCGCGAAGCGGACGGCATGACGCTGCGCGTGGCACTGGGTGCAAAACCGCACCTTGGCCGCAGCAAAGGTCAGCAGGTTATCGTGCCAACGCCGATCCTGACACACCTCGATATGCTGCGTCTGCGCGAGCAAACCGTCGCACCTTATGCGCGTTTCGAGATGCTGTATGAGCCGGTCATCGGCAAAGATATCGTCAGCCGTGCCGCCAACGCCAAAGCGCTGGAAAACGCCATTGATAATCTTGCACAGCAGGTGGTGGATTTCGCACGCCAGCAGGGCGGCATTGCGGTAATCACCGACCGCCACATCTCTTCAACTCACGCGGCGATTCCTATGCTGCTGATGGTCTCTGCCATCAACCAGCGTTTGGTGCAGGAAGGTCTGCGTCTGGATGTTTCTCTGGTGGTAGAAAGCGGCCAGAGTATCTCCTCTCACCACATTGCAGCCACTTTAGGCTTTGGTGCGTCAGCGGTTTACCCGCTGGGCGTACAGATGCGCGCGGAAGAGAAATATGGCGAAGGCGAAGAAGGTAACAAAGCCTTCAAACGCTATGCCAAAGCCGCCGAAAAAGCCTTGATGAAGACCATGGGTAAAGTGGGTCTCTGTACCGTTGAGAGCTACAGCTGTGGTGAATTCTTTGAACCTAACTTCCTGAATACCGACGATCCGGTTCTGAAGAAGTACTTCCCGAATATCAAAACCCCTGTGGGTGGCGCGGGCTTCCCGGCTATCGCTCAGATGGCGGTTGACTGGCATCAGAGTGCGCTGAAAATCCAGGGCGAGGCAGAAGTGCCACTGCTCGGCTTGTTCAAAGAGCGTGCGGAAGGGGCAGGTCACTCTTACGGCACCATCGCCGTGCGTACCTTTATTGATATGACGGAACAGCCGATTCGCTTCGCGGACAAAGCACGCGAAGAGGACAATTTCATCCGTCTGATGACGCTGGCCAAACTGGACAATGCCTTCAGCATTAAAGCTGACGCATTCAAAGACAGTAGCTTCGAACGCATCCCGAACGAGGTCATTGACTCACTGGCGATCACGCCGGATTACCGTCAATTCTCCAGCCTGATGCACGCCGAGCGTAAACGTCGCCCTGCTGCGCTGCGTGACATCCTCGCGCTGCCGTGTGATTTGACCCACGTTGACAGCGAAGCGGAGTTTGGTCGTAAACTCGGCCGTTACTCACTGGTCAACAACGGTTTTGCCACCCGTGGATTGAAGTGTGAAGCGGTGGAAGGCAGCCTGAACCAGTTCGAGCTGCGCCTGATTGATTCCATCGCGGGCCTGAAGCCAGAAGATGAACGTCTGGAAGCGCTGGCACGTGCACTGAAAACCCGCTTTAGCGACGACATCGAAAGCAGCAGCGTGGCCGGCGGTGTTTTGCACATCACCGCTTACGGTAAAGCGGCAGATTATCTGTCACTGATCTTTACCGCACTGCCTTCGCTGCCGCTGGAAGAGATTCAACCGGCACACGAAATTACCCGTACTTTCGCCTCAGGTGCGATGAGCCACGGTGCGTTGGTGGCACCTGCACATGAAGCGGTAGCGCACGGCACTAATATGGTCGGCGGCATGAGTAACTGTGGTGAAGGTGGCGAGCACTATTCCCGTCACGGCACCATCCGCGCGTCACGCATTAAGCAGTTGGCGTCAGGCCGATTCGGCGTGTGGGCGGCTTATCTGGCCGATCCGATGCTGGAAGAGCTGGAGATCAAAATCGGTCAGGGCGCGAAGCCGGGTGAAGGCGGACAGCTGCCTGCACCGAAAGTCACCGTGGAGATCGCCGCCGCGCGTGGCGGTACGCCGGGTGTTGAGTTGGTTTCACCCCCACCGCACCACGATACCTACTCCATCGAGGATTTGGCGCAGCTGATCCACGACTGTAAGGCAGCGCGCGTGCGCGTTATCGTGAAACTGGTGTCTTCAGAAGGCATCGGTACCATCGCGGTGGGCGTGGCAAAAGCTGGCGCAGACGTCATTAACGTGGCAGGTAATACCGGTGGTACTGGTGCGGCCTCGGTCACCAGCCTGAAATACACCGGACGCGTTGCCGAAATCGGTATCGCGGAAGTGCATCAGGCGCTGTGCGCGAATGGCCTGCGTGACAAAGTGCAGCTGCGTTGCTCTGGCGCGCAGCAAACCGGTAGCGACGTGATCAAGTCAGCCCTGCTCGGTGGCGACAGCTTCGAGTTCGGCACCACTGCGCTGATGATGCTGAAATGCGTAATGGCGAAAAACTGTAACGTTAAATGCCCGGCCGGTTTAACCACCAACGCCGAAGCCTTTGATGGCGATCCGCGTCAACTGGCACAGTACTTCGTTAACGTAGCGCAAGAAGTGCGTGAGTTCCTCGCACGCCTCGGCTTGCGCTCACTGCGCGAAGCGCGTGGCCGTTCTGACCTGCTGCACTTGATGGATCATCCACTGGAAGTCGGCAAGCTGGATCTGCGTGCGATGTTGACCGTGGTGCCAGAGCAGAAAATCGCGAAGCCGGTCTATCTGGAAAAAGATTTTGAGCTGGATGATGGCTGGGTTGAAGAGCTGAAAACACAGCTGATCGACCAGGCGAGCCGCGATATCGCGCTCGGCGCAGGCATTACCCTGAACAACCGTAACAAGAGCGTGGGCGGCCAGTTGGCCATCGACATCGAGCGCATGCTCAACCACGAACTGTCTGCTGAACAACGTGCTGCACTGCCAGCGGTGTTCAAAGACGATCGCGGCCGTCATTATCTGGCACCGCGCACGGTGAATATCCACACCAGCGGTTCTGCCGGTCAGTCATTCGGTGCCTTCTGCAACGATGGTATGCAGATGAAGCACTACGGCACCTGTAACGATGGCGTAGGTAAAGGTCAGTGCGGTGGCGAGCTGGTGGTGATGTCACCGGGCGGCGGCGCTCAAGACAGCGACGGCAACGTGCTGATCGGTAACTTCGCGCTGTTTGGTGCGACCGGTGGTCGTTTGTTCGTACAAGGCCAGGCGGGCGATCGTTTCGCGGTTCGTAACTCCGGTGCAACCGCAGTCGTCGAAGGCGTCGGCGATTTCTGCTGCGAATACATGACCAATGGTGCAATTCTGAACCTCGGCACCTTTGGTAAAGGTTTCGGCAACGGCATGAGCGGTGGCTTTGCTTACCAGTACGACCCGTACGGTGCTCTGGCAGGACATGCAGCAGGAGACTCCGTGCTGTTCGGTTCTATCGCTGACGAAGATGAGCTGGCTCAGGTGCACAAGCAAGCCGTGCTGACCATGCTGAACTGGCATCTGGAAGCCACCAACTCGCCGCGCGCAGCCTGGCTGCTGGAGAATTGGGAAACCGAGTGCCACCACTTTGTCTACGTGATGCCGCGTTCACTGCTGCTGTATCAAGATGGTGGCGAGATCCTGAAAGCGAAATCACGTAAGGATCTGCTGGAAGAGCTGTCAACCTCACTGGCCGCACATCAGGTTGCCAAATTCAAAGCGGCCTGGCGCACGGGTAAAACCATTGCGGATGGCGCCGTACCGGCTTACGGTGCGACGGATACAGCGGAAATGTTCGTGTTGCTCAACAACTACACCGTGCTGAGCTTCGCGCAGCAGCTGGCGCTGGGCAAACTGCCGAAAGGCACGCCTGTTGAAGATGCTGCGGTTGAGAAAGCGGTTCGTAACCTGCTGATGACCGAAGATTTTGCGCTGGTCAGCAAACTGCAACGCCATGCACGCTCAGCCATTGAGAGCTACAGCGATGACGAACTGGCGAGTCTGATTGCAGCAAAACGTATGTCCGATTACAAAGCAGCATTAACGCAACGCAACATTCGCTCCATGGACAGCCTGGCGACCTATGGCTGGATCATTTATCAGGATGCCCGCAACCGTGAGGTGCTTGGCCATCTGCCTGATTTCGAAGAGCTGTTTGCACGCGCCGCGCTGCCAGAAATCGCCGCTGCTGTCGGGAAACTTTCCTGATAGCAGCACCAATGAATGTGTGTATATTGACTGAACATCACGAGACGGGTTTGAGTACAGATATCCATGAAGATTCCTTACATTCCTGAAGATGCGCCGTTTAACGGCGAACAGAAATACTGGCTGGCGGGTTTTCTCGCCGGTCTCCACTCGCGTCTGTTGGTATTAGAAGATAAGCAGACGGCACCTGCGGCCGGTGGCGCCACAAACACGCAGTTGCACATTCTGTTCGGTTCACAGACCGGCAATGCTGAAGCGCTGGCGCAAACTGCCGCAAAAGCCGCGCGTGCCAAAGGTCTGGTGCCGGTGGTTCAGGCATTGGGCGAAGTGGACCTGGACGTGTTCGCCACCATGCGCCATGTTCTGATTGTCACCTCCACCTACGGTGAAGGCGAAATGCCGGACAACGCACAGCTGTTCTGGCAGGCACTTTCTGCCAGCACCGCACCACGCCTGGAGCAGATGCATTTTGCTATCCTGGCGATCGGTGATACCGGCTACGATGGCTTCTGTCAGGCCGGTAAATTCTTCGATATGCGTCTGGAACAGCTGGGTGCAAAACGTGTCTTTGACCGCATCGACTGCGATATCGATTTTGAAGAGCCGTCGAGTGCATGGATTGGCGATGCGATGCCACAATTTGCCGCCAGTGCGGGTAGCAGTGGCACGGTATTAGAGAGCGCACCTGAAGCGCCAGTCATTCCTGGTAGCAACAAGCAAAATCCTTATGCTGCTGCATTGGCGACCAACAAGCGTCTCTCAGGCGAATCATCGGCGAAAGATATTCGCCACTTTGAATTCGATCTCACTGACAGCGGCCTGAAATATGAAGCCGGTGATGCGTTGGGTGTCATCCCAGTGAACGATGCTGAGCTGGTTAGCCTGCTGTTGAGCGAATTGAAAGCGGATTACGAAACGCCAGTACCTGGCTTTGACCGTAACCTCGGCGACCTGCTGACCTATCAGTTCGAAATCTCTGAGCCATCGCGCAAGCTGATTGAGTGGGTGGGTCAGCACACTGCCAACCAGGAACTGCTGCACGTATTACAGCACGACGATAAAGACACGCTGGCTAACTGGCTGTGGGGCAAAGACACGCTGGACCTGCTGCAACTTGAGTTGAAGCGCACGCTGTCTGTTCCAGAACTGGTGGCGATGCTGCGTCCGTTGCAGCACCGTGCGTACTCCATCTCTTCCAGCTCCAAAACGCATCCGAATCAGGTGCACCTGACGATTGCTTCCGTGCGCTATCACAGCGGTGGCCGTGAGCGTAAAGGCGTATGTTCAACCTACCTGGCTGAGCGCGTGCGCCGTGGTGAGAAGCCAGCGATCTTTATTTCGCCAAACAAAGCGTTCCGCGTGCCGGCTAACGGCAATGCTCCGCTGATTATGGTTGGACCTGGCACCGGTATTGCCCCGTTCCGTGCCTTCCTGCAGGAACGCCAGTCAACCGGCGCTGAAGGTAAGAACTGGCTGTTCTTCGGCGATCAGCATCAGGAACACGACTATATTTATGAAGATGAGCTTAATGGCTGGCAGCAAAGCGGTCTGTTAACACATCTCGACCTGGCATTCTCACGCGATCAGGAAGAGAAGATCTACGTGCAGAATCGTATGCTGGAAAAAGGCGCTGAGCTGTATGCCTGGCTGCAGGATGGCGCGTACTTCTATGTTTGTGGCGATGCTTCGCGCATGGCGAAAGATGTGGATGCAGCGCTGTATGAAGTGGTGCGCCAGTTTGGTGGACTCTCTAGCGAACGTGCCGCGGCTTACATTGACCAGTTGAAGAAAGATAAGCGCTATCTGCGTGACGTCTACTAAGGCCCAAAAAAAGGAAGCTAATGAGCTTCCTTTTTTACATCTGCTGTCGCGGCACGATGAATCGCACCATGTAAACGCGGTTCAGATGCGCGATCAATCGCGCCGTTATTGAGAAATGCTTCCATAAAAAAACGGGCCAATTGGCCTAATGCCAGTCAGTTAAGCCTGACTGGCATTTTTTCTTCTGGCTGTCGGATATTTATAGGGTCTCTCTTTCACCACCCTTGGGAACGAGCGCTCCCGTCGTCCCGGTAGTCTGACCATCTCTG